>JAHELQ010000031.1 GCA_024644125.1 Candidatus Aminicenantota bacterium
ACCGGACGACCATATCGGATACGAATTGCAGTTCGCCGCTTTTTTATGCGCTTCCGAGGCGAAGCCCCAGCTCGATGAGTTGAGCGCGTTTTTAGACCGTCATCTCTTTAAATGGGCATTCCAATTTTCCAGCCGTATCATCGACCACGCCGCCTGTGATTATTATAAAGGCCATGCCATCTTGACCGCCGCGACATTACAATCTCTTGGCCACATATTGAAACTGAGCATAGCCCCATCTCAAAACTAGATCGATGAAAACACCCCTCTACGCCATTCAATTGCAAACCGGCAAATGCCTTCGTTCGCTGGGAGCTTCATGCAGCAGGTGTATAGTTGCATGCCCCGTAAACGCATTAACCCCCGGGCCGACAATATTATGGGACGAAGAGCTTTGCGCCCATTGCGGTTTATGCCTGCACGTATGCCCCACGAATGTTTTTGCCGCGAGAGATGAATATGATCTGTTGCTTCAAGCGGCAACCTTGTTTTTGAAAAGGGATACCATCGAATTCATCTGCTCATATCATCCGGCCCCCGAAGAAGGCATCGACGGATGCGACAATGCCTTCAAAACCGCCAATTGCCTTGCCGCGCTTGGCCCATCCACCTATCTCGCCCTCTGGGCCATCGGTGTGAAGCGCATTATTCTGCGGCTGGATGCTTGCGATACCTGTCCCCGCGGACTTCAAGGAGCCGAAGGTTCAATCCGCGATATCTGTTCAGCTTCAGAAAAAATCATCCGGCCGGATAATCCGGTATTGCGAATCGAGCTCATCGAAAACCCTCCCGAGGAGGCTGTTTATCGCCCGGTTCACCTGGTTAGCGACACGTCAATCAGTCGGCGGGGGTTGCTCCGTTCGCTCCTGGGCCAAAATAGCAAAGAATCATCCGGCAGCAAAGCTTCTTCTTCAGACCGATCGCGGATGCTGGACGCCCTTGAGGCATTGGCGTCCAACCATATAATCGAAACCGGCTCGTTCGCCGCTTTGGCTTTTTTTGAAGCCTCGATCGATAATAGTTGCAGCGCCTGTCTCGCGTGCGCCAGGGTATGCCCCGTCGGCGCATTCAGAGGCTCATTCACAGCAAATGGCCGCTTTCAACTGGAATTCGCGCCAGCGTTGTGCCTGGATTGCAAGCTCTGCATAGCGGCATGCCGGCAAAAAGCCATCAATCGCCAGCCTCTCAAAACGGCGACAAATGTCCGGCAATTGCGACATCACGTGATTTTTGAAGGCGAGGTACGAACCTGCCTTCGCTGCAGAACCAAATTCAGGTCTCTGGAAAACCAATATCTCTGCCCCGCGTGCGCTTTCCGTAGGCAAAACCCATTCGGAGCAATCGCAACTCCACCAATAAAAGGAACCAGTTCATGAGCCACATCCCAACCATACACGACATTGTATCGTCACAGTTTCCAGGTCTAATGAAAAAGATCGAAGCCATCATCGAGGAATCTGAGCGCCAATATTGCAAACAGCCACATGATGACGCCGATAGTTTTTTGTGGGAACACTCCGTGCATGTGGCGTCGTTGGCAGCTAAACTCTCGGTTTTAGAAGAGGTGGATCCACTACTCCCGGTCATCGCGGCATTGCTCCATGATTGCGGGAAATTTCATTGCGGTTGCTACCATGAAGATGACACTCCCGAAGAGGCGCATGCGGCTACAAAGGCAAGACAATTACTCGAAGAAGCCGGAATGGCGCAAATTGGCATCCGTGAAGTTATTGATAGCCTCACAGCCCTTTATAACGATGCGTTTAGCGGTAATTCCGTCACCGATATCATCCACGACGCCGATTTTTTGGTTAAGGCGGGCCCGATGGGAGTTGCGGGGTTTTTTACTAAGGCTGCGTTACGGGGTAGGTCTCTGCAACGAAGCATCATCGAGTGTCTGAGCAAAGAACTAACCTACGCCTTTCATTTGCCCGCAAATATGAGGACCGCGGCGGGAAGGAAACTGGCAGTTGCCAAAAAGACGTTTACATTTTCCTTTTACGAAGCACTAATCGACGATCTCCGCCAATCCAACTCCGCCCATTACGCTATCCGCCGATTCCAGGTAGCCGATTGCAGGAGCTTCAACTCCACTATCGAGATTCACCTCGTCGTTCCCGAATCCTGCTTCCTCTGCGGGGGCTTGCTCAATCCTGAATTTTCGACCAGGAAAGATATCAAGTGCACAAAACTCATCGCCAGATCGATGTGCGAGAATTGCGGTGACAGGAAGGAAATTTCATTCTGCTTACCGGAGATCGGCAAGAGGTCTTGAAAAATTATGGGGCCAAAGGAGCCTCGAATGAACGAGCGGCTCCTCTGGGCCCCTGGGTCCAATTGAATAAATTAAGCCGTTTTTAGGGTATTACACATCGAGAAAGGCCATGATATCAAATAAAGGCGTTGTAACATCGCAAGCTGTATACTTGCAATTATCGTAACATTTGTGGAGCTCGGCGGCTCTTTCCCAAACCGTCCGTTTGCCTTTCTCTTTCCGGGTAAGTTTTTTTAGCATAACAACCTCCTTTTTTTATTTGAAATACATGTAATTATTTTTGAAATCCCCACATGCAAAAATATCATAGCTATTCACATACATTAAACTTTCAAGTTCAAGCTTCACCATATTTATATTCCAGCCGATACTATTGTAAAAAAAATGCAAAAGAAAATCAACCGTATTTATCTTTTTTGTAGAATATCATTAAAATAAATTTAATATGAATCTAATTTCAGAATCGGTGTGATAAAATATCAAAGAGAAAACGAATGACAGGACTGAAACATCGATATGGAAACGTCCCGCCGGGATGGGACGTCAGAAGACTTGAGGAGATTGCGGATATCAATCCGCCAAAACCGGAAGGAATCAATCCACAAACCGCCGTCACTTTTATTGGAATGGCGGATGTCACAACAACAGGAGATATCGCTCACACATCCATCCGGGACTTTGGAGATACAGAAAAGGGGTACACCGCATTCCGCGAACGCGACATCCTGATAGCTAAAATCACCCCCTGTTTTGAAAACGGCAAATGCGCCCTGGCCTCCGGTCTGAAACACGGCATCGGCATCGGCAGCACGGAATTTCATGTCATCAGGGTGAAAAATGGAATGAATCCGCGTTTCTTGTTATATCACACCCGGAGCCCGATCTTCAGAAAAATGGGCGAAGCCAACATGACCGGCTCCGCCGGGCAAAAAAGAGTCCCAACCGGATTTATAAAAGCATATCCCATTCCGGTTCCGCCCCTCCGCCAGCAACAGAACATCGTTCAAATTCTGGAAACCTGGGACAGGGCAATCGCCTTGAACGAACTATTAATTCACAAAAAAAAGGAATTTCGTTATCAGTTGCTCCAAAAAATATTTAACGGCCCCAACACCGATTGGCAATCCGTCCCATTGGGAAATGTGGCAGCAGTAACGATGGGGCATGCCCCTAGCTCAAAGTTTTACAATAGAAATCGCGACGGACTGCCTCTCATTCAAGGAAAAGCCGATTTCAGAGAATTCGGATTCGCTCCCACTGTCTGGACCAATCAAATTACCAAAACCTGTGAAGAGGGAGATATACTCATGACTGTCCGGGCTCCAGTCGGAGCCGTTGCCAGAAGTTCCTGTAGAGCCTGCATCGGAAGAGGAGTATGTACGGTCAACCCCTTCGGCATCGACAAAAGCTTCCTGTTTCACGCGCTGCGCCGGTTTGAAACCGGATGGGAGAGATATACCCAGGGAAGCATATTCGCAGCCATCAGCAGAAACGATATCAAACGGATGATCATACAATTCCCCGCGGATAAAGCGAAACAAATGTCCATCGGACGAATGATGGATGCCATCGATTCGGAAATCGTGTTATTGGACATGGAGCGACAAAATCTCGCGACTCAGCGCGAAGGATTACTCGAGCGGTTGCTCTATCCCCGGCTCATCCCCCATGGGCCAGATGAAAAACAGTGACGCTGCTGCCGTCCGGCACCTCGTAGTGACTATAGTCGTCTTTCAGGACCAATTGGTCGTCTACAGTCACAGTGATCAACGAATAACTGTAATTCATCGCGTCCAGCACGTCCTGTACGGTCATGCCCTGTTTCCACTCCACTCTATCTCTATCATTGACAAGAATCATGATGCCCCCTCGACATGTTCCACCAGGTACGCGATGGCTTCATTGACCTGCATATGGGCCACAATCGCAACCCGGGACGATACCAATCCACGACTCATATCTGTCGTTTCATCACCGCAGACAATGATTTGACCAGCTCGCCTAACCTTTAACGACCCGGTTTGCCCATAACCGGCGATGCCGCTGGCGCAAATGACAGGTCGGCCGGGAAAACTACTGCACCAGGTCTCGATAAGCATCACTTTGCTCTCCGCGGAATCGAAGGCTTCGATGATCACATCCGCTTCGCCAAACAATCCCTCGACATTATCCGCCGTTACTACACAGGCGTGAAGGGTCAAATCCACAGCAGGATGAATAGCCTTGAGATGCGCTGCCAGAGCTTCTGTTTTAGGCATCCCCACATCATCGATAAAAAAACATTGCCGGTTTAGATTGGAGAGTTCAACCCGGTCGAAATCAGCGAGTATGAGTTTCCCAATCCCCGCCCGGGTCAACGCAACCGCCGCATTGGAGCCTATTCCTCCGCAACCTGCGACAGCTACCGTTTTTTTTGAAAGGACGTCCCGGAGCCCCGGGACGTTCCTTTCGAATATTTTATCGTATTGTTCTATATTTCTACCCCTGGTATTGTTTTACAATGTCAACCAGCTCCGGCAGATCGATACCCAAATCCTGCAGCCGTTCGAGCTTCGGAACACCTTCTCTAGTCCAGCCGCGCCGTTCGTAAGCTGCGTCCATCACCTTGTTATACATTTCATAACGGTATTCCCGTAAGATTTTCATCTTCTCTTCGATGCTCTTACCTGCGGGATCAACTCCGATCTGCTCCTTCAACTGCTTGTCGTAACGTTCCGCTCTGGATTCGTATTCTTTTTTAGTGACAGGGCCGACAGCTCTGTAAGGAGGCATATCGTCATTCCGTTTGCCAAACCCCAACATCACCGCCATTATTCTCTGCAAGTTATGGACTCTGGCGCTCTGTTTCAGCATTTCAGCTTCATCGATTTTCTTGCCGGTCATGCCTTCGAAGAATTTGAAAAAATCTTCCACATGACCCGGAACCTTTGCCGCGTCCTGGGGTTTGTACTTTTTGTTATCCGCCGGTACGACATCGTTCCAGATCAATTTGCACAAACCCAACAATCCGAACCAGGTTCTCCAGAGGGGGAAGTAATACAGGGCTTCCGCTTTGTCCTCAAAGGAAGGGAGCTGGTTGTTGACCATATCCATGAATATCAACCAGGCTTCATCATGCTGCGGGCCTTTGTTTGCCATAGCGTAGCCCGCCTGTTGAGCCAACGATTCTTTAGGTACATATTCGGAGTATTCGAGGCCCTTGACCTCCATCCCGATATCCTGCAAGAAGTTTGGATCGGCGCCCAATTCAGCGGCCCACTTCCGTTTCAACCAACGGATTCCCTGCCCGACATCGACTCCGAAACCTTCGCCTCGGGCCATTTCGTGCAAGCACTCCAACACTTCGCCGGTGGCCCCGAATTTCAGCTCTTTACCGCCGGTATGCTCCTTGGTGATGATGCCGTTTTCGTAACATTCCATAACAAACGCCATACATGTCGCCACAGAAATGGTGTCAACTCCGTATGTGTCGCAGTAGAAATTAAACTCCACCAAGAAGTCGCCGTCAAAACAACCCATATTGGCAGAGCCGGCAGCGGTCTCGTATTCGGGCCCATCTACCGTTACCTTTTCGCCTTTATAGGGACCGGTTTTCAACTCAAAACCATCCACAGTCTTGGCGCATGCCATCGAGCAGCCCTTCCAACAACCGTCGGACACGCCCTGGGTGAAGTATTTCTTTTTAAGTGCGACTGTTCCAATTTTATGGAAATCAGGATGACTGCCGAACTGGTAATTCATGACCGGCAAGAGGTCGTAGGCCTGCATCACATCGACGATATTCGCTGTACCCACCGAGCGCATGTCGCACTGGAAAGGATCCAACGTCGCCATTTCCGCGTTGATTTTCATACCGAAGTTACGAATCAACATCGGATCGACAGGCTTGTTCAGGTCGTCGATGACCTCGATTGCTCCGGTGGGACACACATAGGCGCAGGATGTACAACCGACGCAATGGGAGTCCACTTCGCCAAAGGGCATGGTGAGATGACGCTTAATGCCCCGCCCGGCAAAATCCAGGATCCGTTCCTGGATGAACTCATCGCACGCTCTGACACAATGCCCGCAAAGAATACAGGCTTTTGGATTTTCATCCGTCAATTCGCTTTTGAATCTTTCACTGTCGGTGGCGCCGCATTTTGCCGCAATCTCTTTTATGATAGGCACATTGGGCCATCTACCGAGATACATCTCGGCAAGCATTTTCCTGTGTTTTTTCACCCTCGGGGAATCTGTTTCCACAGAAATCTCGCCGCGCACAGGATAATTACAAGAGGTAACCAATTTTTTCTTACCTCTCGCTTCCACTTCGCACACACACAGACGGCAGGTACCATTAGGGGTGAGATCCTTGTGGTGGCACAAAGTGGGAACAGTGATTCCCGCCTCTTTGATGGCCCCCAGGAGGTAAGAATCTTTTACCACACTGACCTTCTGCCCGTTGATCGTTATCTCTATTTTATTGTCTTTGGTTGCTTTGCTTACGCTTCCCATAATTATTTTACCTCCACTGCGTTAAAATTACACACTTCGTAGCAGATTCCGCACTTGATACATTTGTCAAGGTCGATGACGTGGAGTTGTTTCTTCTCGCCGCTAATGGCCTGGACAGGACACTGACGGGCGCACAAGGTGCATCCGGTGCAATTGTCGTTGATGCCGTACTGGATCAACGGTTTGCAAATGCCGGCCCGGCACTTTTTATCCTTGATATGCTCGACATACTCCTGCCGGAAATAACGAAGGGTGCTTAAAACCGGATTTGGGGCGGAACCGCCCAACTGGCAGAGGCTGGCATCGATGATCGTCTCGGACGCTTCCTCCAGGAATTCGATATCGCCATCCTGCCCTTCGCCGTTGCAAATACGGTCCAGACATTTTTTTAACGCATATAAACCTTCGCGACAAGGAGTGCATTTCCCGCAGGATTCATCCACCAGAAAATCTACAAAATACCGTGCCACATCCACCATACAGGTCCGGTCATCCATGACGATCATACCGCCCGAACCCATCATCGATCCGGCCTCGATCAAAGAATCGAAATCAACCTTCATATCCAACAGGCTGGCGGGAATACAGCCGCCGGAAGGACCGCCGGTCTGAACCGCTTTGAATTCCCGGCCATTCGGAATACCGCCGCCGACATCGTCGATGATCTCCCGCAACGTGATCCCCATCGGAACCTCCACCAAACCGGTATTGCGAATATCGCCCACCAACGAGAACACTTTGGTGCCCGAAGAACCGTTCCAGGGATTCTCGCTCACATCGCCACTGCCGATGGACGCGAACCAATCGCTTCCCTTCTCGATGATGACCGGGATATTGGCCCAGGTTTCAACATTGTTCAAAACCGTGGGCTTGTCGCGGAAGCCGTATTCGACATTGTGGACATATTTGGCTCGCGGCTCGCCTGCGCGACCGGACATCGAAGCCATCAACGCGGTGGATTCGCCGCAAACAAACGCTCCGGCTCCCCGGTGAACATGAATGTCGAAGGAGAAATCGCTTCCAAGTATATTCTCGCCCAGCAAACCATATTCTCTGGCGGCATCGATGGCCTTTGCCAGGCGTTCGGTTGCCAGCGGGTATTCTTTTCTGATATAAACAAAACCCTCTTTCGCTCCAACGGCGAAAGCGCCGATCATCATCCCTTCCAATACGGTATGGGGATCTGTCTCGATAATACTCCGGTCCATATAAGCGCCGGGATCGCCTTCATCGGCGTTACACACGATGAAGATCTCTTCGTCCCTTTCCTTGCGCGCTTTCAAACCCGATTCCCACTTCACGCCGGCGGGAAAGCCGCCGCCGCCGCGTCCGCGGATACCCGACTTTTTCACCATGTCGATGACGCTTTCGGGATCGTTTTCTTCCAATACCTTTTTCAAGGATTCATAACCGCCGCGGGCGATATAGTGGTCGATTTTTTCCGGATCCAGGAGCCCTTTGTTCCGTAACGCGATCAATTGCTGCTTGGAGAAGAATCCGATTTCGCCCATGGTCTTGTTCACGACCCCGCTTACAGGATCGGTGTGAAGCAACCGCTCCACCGGCGTACCGTTCATGAGATGGGACTCGACGATTTCTTCGATATCCGTCTCTTTCACCTTCTGGTAAAAAATCCCTTCCGGTTGAACCACAACGATGGGGCCTGCGGCGCAAAAACCGTTACATCCGGTACCGACTGCGAGATAATCTTTGCCGATGCCTTTGGCGGCGATCACTTCGTTCAGTTTATTCAGAATATCGAAGCCTTTGGCGGACACACAACCGGTGCCGGTACAGACCATCAACATGGCTTTATATCCGGAAAATTCTCTGTTTTGTTTTTCCGCTATTTTTTTTAGATCTTCTTTGGTTATTCTACTCATGCCCATCACCTCATTCCTATTTTTTAGCTCCAGCCTGTTTGAGCAGCTTCGCTACATCTTTGGCCTGAACATTACCGTGGACCTCGTCGCCCAATTTGACAACCGGGGCGATACTGCAAGCGCCTAAGCAAGCCACCGCATCCAAACTGAATTTTTTATCGTCTGTGGTCTGCCCGGTCTTGACGCCCAATTCACGCTCGAATGAATCGAGAATTTTGGCGGCGCCTTTCACGTGACACGCGGTTCCCATACAAACCTGGATGATGGTATCGCCTTTCTTTTCAAGGCTGAAGGATTTGTAGAACGTGGCGATGTGATAGAGATAAGCTTTGGGAACTCCAGTTTTATCAAGAATTCTGTCAATGGCGGTTTTGGAAATATGGCGGAACCGTTCCTGAATATCCTGCATCATTTCTATCGCGTACTCGGGATCGTTGCCCCATTTTTCGATTATACCGTCCAATTCCTCGATCTCGTGCTTGCAAGATGTAGTGGATATGGTTTTGGGAGCGACCATTTTGGCCACTTTGTTCTCCGCCACACGCCACGCCGGAGTGATGTCCCTGTTTTTTACCACAATAGCTTTGAGCTTTTTGTCGCGCAGCACCGTTCCCACTCCGCCGCGACCAGCCTGTTTCAAACGGGTCACTTTACGGCGCCAATCCCAGAAGGAGAAATTCAATACGCCCATCCGGGTGTGCTGGGCGCCCCGGCCGGCGGATACAACAGCTATATTCCGTTTATCCAATTCATCGTCAGCATACATTTCCGTCAATTCTTCAGCCAAAATATGGGAATCGATACTCTCCAACGGGGCCTTCTCGATGGTGATCCTTTCTTTGACCGCATCGATATAGACGATGGCTTCATCGCTTCCTTTACCCACAATCACCAATGCGTCGAAGCCTGCGAACTTCAGGTAAGGACCGAAATATCCGCCCACGTTACAATCCATAATCGAACTGGTCAATGGGGAGACAGTGGTCACCAATGTTTTACCGGATCCGGGGAACGATGTCGTTCCACCCAGGGGGCCGGATGAAAAACAGATGGGATTTTCGTGACTGTCCCATTTCGTATCCTTGTTTATTTCCTGAAACATATACCAGAGATCGAAGCCTTTGCCTCCGATCCAGAGATCCTTCATCTGTTGTGTAACAGGGATGATGGTGATTTCGTTTTTATCCAGGTCAACTCTCAACGCCCTATCGGCGTAACCCCGGTTCAATTCTTTCACCTCGAATTTAAATTCGCAAAGGACTTCGTGGGCATTTCTCATTTGTTCAAGTTTATTTTCTGCCATTCATATATCCTCCAGAAAAAAATTAATAGATATCATGTTCTATTTTATTTAGATGGTATATCATCATGGTCCGAGTATTTAGCTTAAATGATAAAGATTTATGTACTTTTTGTCAAGGAAAACTGAATAAAAATCAAGGTTTCGGGGAATTTTGAGCTCCCGGGCTCATCTTTCCATCGAGCGCCTCAACAAAAATTTCCCGCGGCACAAAATCAGCCGCCAACGGGTTTGCCAATATGTACCGGATGGTCCGCGGCATATATTTTTTGTAAGCCGGATGCCTCTTCACCGCCACCTGAAAGCCGAATGTTCCCATGGCTTTGATGTTTCGCTGCAGCGCCGTTAGATAGAATTGCTCATGATCAACCTTTATCCCATGCTTCTCCAACTCACGCAAGAAGTATTCCTTCAAGGAGCCTAAATCGAGATACGCGTCGAAAACGAATGAGACCGTATCGTAAAATGGGGCCGCTTTCATGGAGTCCTGAAAATCCACTAGATAGATGCGCCCATCGCACACTTGCATGTTGCGGGAATGAAAATCCCGGTGGGCGAAGATGGAAATCTCTTCGATCCTCTCCACCATGTTGTACAATCGAAGCCGTAAATTTTCGACATCCACCGCGCCGGGGAAAAAATTCCCGCCGAAATGTTCCAGAAAAAAATCCATCTCCCACTTCATCCGCTCATGCCCAAGCAACAAACCGGTATTGCAGGTGGGAATCCGCCGCAACGTAGCAAGAATCGCGCACACCTCCCGCAACGCTTCCTGCTTCCAGAGTTTATCATGCCGCCTGAAGGCTTTCTGCAACGACACATCCCCCAAATCCCGCAACAGGAGTATCCGGTCATCGAGCACCCGTTCGATCTCCGGTACCGGAATCCCATGTTGCCAATACACATCCGTCAAACGGACGATGCGCTCGATTTCCTCCCGGCAGGGCGCTGGATACACCATGGCAACAATGGTCCGATCACCATCATCCAACCGGTAAAACTGGCGCACCGACGCTTCCGCCTGGATTTTCACGATCTTCTTCGCCCAGGGCACATTCGTTTCCAAATACTGTCTCATCCATAGATTGTACAAAATTCCCGGGGGACAGGCAACTGAATTCTTCAATTGCCAGAGGGTGAATTTTTTGGTAATATCAATTTATGTATATATTGGGAATTGAATCGTCGTGTGATGAAACCGCCGCATCCGTTATCGAGCGGGGCGAACGGAACAGAGTGCTCTCCGCGGTAATAAAATCGCAAATCCCGTTGCATGCCAAATACGGCGGCGTCGTACCCGAAATCGCGTCGAGGAGCCATTACGAAGTCATCGATATGTTGGTGGACAACGCCCTTAGAACCGCCCGGTTGACAGTGGGGGATATCGACCTTATGGCGGTAACCCAGGGGCCGGGACTCATCGGTTCTTTGTTGATCGGCCTCTCGTTCGCCAAGGGATTGGCGTTCCGGCATAACATCCCCCTCGTACCGGTGGACCATATCGACGCGCATCTGGAGTCGCCGTTCATCGATCACCCGGACATCCAATATCCATTGTTGGCATTGGTGGTGTCCGGTGGGCACACCACATTGTTCTACCGGGAGAACAAATTCTCCGGCCACATCCTCGCCAAAACCAGGGACGACGCCGCCGGCGAAGTGATGGACAAGATAGCCAAACACTTCGACATCGGTTACCCCGGCGGTCCGGTACTGGACAAATTATATCCCAAAGGAGATCCGGGAATCTTTTCCTTCACGATTCCCAAAATGAGCGACGGCTCCGACGACTTCTCGTTCTCTGGTTACAAAACCGCTGTCTTGCGCCACGCCCAATTAAACGATATAAAAAAGGACACCCAGCCCTTTTACGATCTCATCTCCTCCTTCATGAACGCGGTAGTGGAGTATCTACTCAAACGGACAAAGGAGTACGCAGAAACCCTCAATCCCAAATCCATTCTCATTGCCGGAGGAGTCAGCCGTAACACATTGTTGAGACAGAAATTCAGCGAGGCCTTCGCCTCGAGCGACATTGAGTTTTATATGGCGTCACCGGAATTTTGCACCGATAACGCCACCATGATCGCCTGGCTGGGATACGAAAAATATACGACATTTACAAAAAATAATTACTTCGATCCCTACCTCAACTCCTATTCCAGAGCCCAATTCAAAAAACCGAAGCGGCATCGCTGAACTGGGTATTTTATCTATACGCTTCCCAGGTACCGGCGAACGTACCATACCCCTCGATGAAAATGGTGAAGTTTCCTTGCATTGAATCGCGGCCCTCGAAGTAGCCGCTGAAGGTTTCGATGGTGTAGTCGTCATCTTCGTCGTAATAGGTCAGGGTAAAATTCACATTGTCGCCGGTCACCGTGTAAGACCCAAGGGATTGGCCATAATAGAACACTTCGCCATCGTCCCTGGAACCCACAAAGGTATATTGCTCTTCGAAGGTATCGTTATCGATATGTATGGAAAAAAACCAGGTCCCGTTGATATTGTAGCTCTTTTTCTTACATCCGGTGTTTACCGAAACCAGAACCGCCAATACCAGGACCAGAATGATTGATGTAAATCGTTTCATCATACTCTCCTCATGCCGTGTGACATATTTATATCACACGGCAGGCTCATGAGGCAAAAAAGTTAATTGTAAACTATTTCCCCGGACAACACGCTTCGATTGCCGAATCGATGTTTTTGTTGCCGTAGGCTTTGTTGAAATAATTGCTGAATTCCGTGGCCAACTGCCGCGCCCGTTTTTCGAATTCCTGGTGATTGTTCCAGGTATTCTTCGGGTGAAGAACATGCGAATCGACTCCGGGGAAAGATTTGGGAACCATGATGTGAAAGAGATCGTCTTCTTCGAATTCGATGCCGCCGAGATCCGCCTCCAACACAGCGGTGACAATGGCGCGGGTCACATTGATGTCCATTCTTTTGCCGACCCCATACGGCCCACCGCTCCAACCGGTATTCACTAGATAAACTTCGGTTCCGTGCTGCTTCAGTCTCTCACCCAGCATCGACGCGTAGACCTCAGGATTTCGGGGCATGAAGGGAGAACCGAAAAACCGGGAGAAAGTCGATACCGGCTCGGTGATCCCGGTCTCAGTACCCGCCAGTTTACTGGTATAACCCATCAAGAACCACAACATCGCCTGGTTCTCGGTCAATTTCGCCACAGGAGGCAACACTCCGTTGGCGTCCGCGGTCAAGAAGAGAATCCGGGAAGGGTGCGGACCCACCGACGATTTTTTAATATTGCTCAGAAAAGACAGAGGATACGAACCGCGGGAATTTTCCGTCAACCGGCGGTCATACAGGTCGAAGCAACCATTGGGATACATCATGGCGTTCTCCACCAGCGCGCCGTGGTTCAAATAATCATCCTCATGCATAATGGCGTTGTAGATTTCCGGTTCTTTCGCCGGATTCAAATCGATCAATTTCGCGTAGCAACCGTTTTCGAAGTTGGCGATGCCGTGATCGCTCCATCCGTGCTCGTCGTCGCCCAACAGCGCCCGGTTGGGATCGGCGGACAATGTTGTCTTGCCAGTGCCGGAAAGACCTAAAAACAGGGCCAGTTCATTATCATTCCCTTCATTGGCAGAGGCGTGAAGCGGCAGAATTCCTTCGCCCGGCAGCACGTAATTCATGACGGTGAACATCAACTTCTTCACACTGCCGAAATAGGCGGAGCCATAAACGATCCCGATCCGTTTCTCCACATCGATGACAACGATCAAATCCGAAGCCGTTCCGTCGGCGAGCTTTCTCACACGGCCATCGTACCGTTTTTTATCCATTTTGTCGTAAGGCAGCGCGACAAGCGTGAACTCGCGACCCCAAAAGATGCTATTTTTAATATCCTCCGGTACGGCGCGGAACATGTTGTCGGAAAACAAAGCGGACGCCGCTTTGTCGGTAATCGTTCTCACAGGCAACGCGTACCTCGAGTCGGCGCCGATCACGCGGTTGGTGACATACAATTTCCCTTTACCCTCCAATACCTTCAAAGCGTCTTCCAACACCATTTCGAATGTCTCGGGAGCCAGGGGAATATTGTTAGGGGAATCCCAATCAATATCTTTCTCAATGGCGGCGCCACGGACAATATAAGTGTCCTTGGGGCTCCGGCCGGTGGATTCGCAAGGGGTCCAGGAAGCCAGCGCGCCATTCTTGCTGACCACTACCTCTCTGTTTTCCACAGAATGGCGAATCAACTCCTCCCGCGGCAAATCCGTTAGTACCTCTTTGTGATTGTTCAATATCTGGGTTATTTTCGATACAAAAGTCATGTTTTACCTCGTTTGATCCTTAAGATAATTGCGTTTAAGTGTCATTATAGTAAAAACAATCCGCTAAATCAATTCTATTTTTATTTATTTCAACCAGAGACCAGGCAAAAAACAACCTAATTTCCTGGATTCAACCTCGCGAACTGAACCACCATGTGATTCCCAAAATGATCGAAATACGCAAAATCAATCCGGTCGCAATCTACCCAGGGTACATCGTCGCGGCCCAGAATATGCTCGCCTTCGCTACCATTTAAAGAGGTCCCACTCCAAGAATACAGAGCTCCAGCTCCATCGCTGTTGTAAATCCTGAGCATCGTATCCTGGGCATCGCTTACCTGGATCATCAATCTATTTACAATAAAAGTCGAATCCTCATCCGAACCAGCCATATTATTCTGGAATCTCCACTCCCATGTAACCTTCTCCAACATGCCGTTTTTTACATAGTACGCCGGCATTGGAATTAACGCTGATTTCAAAACCACCTCTTGCGATTCCACAAAATAAAACGTGTCATAAGGAGTAGCCCCATCATCATTGATTGCCACAGTGTATGTACCATCGGTCGGGTAATGAGTTTGCCCGCCTACTCCATCGCTGTTCTGAGTAACCGCGGTTGATGTATAAAGACCTCTAGGCCAGGCGGCATCCCATGTATCTGGAAACACGATGGGATATTCCTTGTACCACCAATCCGGCTCATCCTCGCGGACGATACCACAATGAGTGTAAAATCCATTGAGTAAACTCTGGTCAAACATTACCGCGGGATACATCTTATTCTCAGGTGAATACGCAGGAACTCTTCCTGCATCGATATGGTATTGAAACGCGAAACGGTAGATTGTATTCTCCAAAAAATCAATTTCCCCATTATCATTAGCATCAGGATTCACGATCATATTGCCCAGAATGTTGCTGGCTAAAGCGAGCGAACCCTTTTCGGTTTCCGACATATCGATCACTTTCCCGGGTCCGATGGGATCGATCTCCGGCATCGCCACATCCTGGCCATCTCCATTTTTCCCAAATGATATTTTCCCAAATCCGATTTCCCCCTTCTCCACATTGAACAAAGGAAGAAGGTATAAATCCCCTTTGGAAGTCACAAATCTTAGAGCCCCGATCGACCGGTTATCGCTCCCAACAAAAAGAACTCCCAGAGCTTTCCCCTTTTTTGTCGAGATATCAATCTCCAGGTTTACATCTGAAACCTGAATTAATTGATGGCTGTTTCCGGTTATCAGAATAACTCCTGTGACACTCCCGCCGCCAGGCACAGTGGCTGGAAGAATGGCAGTTAACAGAAGCCGGTTATCATTTGGCTTTCCGTTTTGATTATCGCCATCATCCGACGTTTGCCCCGGCGAACAGCTCAAAATAAAAATACAAACCATAACGGCAAAAAATGTTTGCAAAGACCAAATAAACTTTTTCAATTTTCACCTCCAAAAAATACTCTGCGCTCATTCTTAGCGCCGACACATCCCTAAATACCAAAAAGGATATTTAATTCGGCCACCGATGTCAAGCGAAAACGCAATTTCAGCCGGAGTAGCTTGTTTATCTTTTGTATTTATAGTAAAGTACACCAAAGGGTGGTGAAGCATGAAAGAAATTCTAAGATTTTTTAGTCTGGGCGTTATCAATCTTCTGGGAATCATTTTCCCCGGATTAATGTTTATCATATTATTCATAATGACAGTGTGTTTGCCTGTCATACCATTGTTAAACCAACTTTTTCCGCAAGGCAAAGTTTTGTTGGGATGGGATACTCTCAATGTAATTTTCAAAGGAAACGGCGTCCTTCTCATTATTATGGGTTTCATGTTTTCGTATGTGTTGGGCTATATTATACGGTTAACCACAGTAGACAAATTAGATTCGATCAGCGCAAAAAAAATCTTCAAGCAGATGGGTAAGGATTACAAAAAAAATCACGCTCCCAGAATTTGTGAAAAAAAAGACCTGCGACACGCGGCAATCATCGAGGAAAACTGGCCTTTCCAGGGAGGACCATTTGATAAATTCCCATATCTTCATTTAAGAAGCTATCTTGACAAGAGAGGTTTGACACACCTCAGCAAATTGGTCACCTGGTCGAGCGATCCATCATCGGAAGACGGCAAAGGTTATCAACGATCGAAAAAAATCATCAACAACTACAAAATAGAAGTATTTTACAAATCCCCTCAACTCTCCTCGATCATTGAAGCCAACGAAGCGCATATACGCCTTACGTACGGGACCTGGCGGGTATCCAAACTTTTCTTCCGGACTGCGCTCGCAACCTTTTCCATCCTTTTCATCATTCTGGGCCTGAACGCCTGGACCACCTTAGTCGCCCTTCCCATCTCGTTCTCTCAATTTTCGTTGATTCTATTCCTTGAATTTATACTGGCAATTTTGTTATTCGATTCTAAACGACGAATCGAAGGCGATTTCCATTATCAACGCATAAAAGAGCTGGTAGAATTGTTCACTTGCATTCATCTGGCAAGGGAAAATTACGATAAACCCATCCCAAATGAGCCATAAATCAAGCTGGTAGTTAAGACGGGCAAGCCACCTGTCCCCGACCTTCTATTCGACCTTCTATTTCGATCGCTACCGGAAGGAGACAGACGGATATGTGAGGATTACTGTTTAATCGGTGGTACGCCCGCAGGGCTCGCAAGGAGTTCCGGTTACTGGTTCGGTCAAGCAGGGAAGTTTGCAGGTAACGAGAAGAGTGACACCTCCACCAATTACTTTTTTAAGCATATCCTTTTCGAGATTGGAAATCGTTTCTTTTTTGAGAGTTAGTTTTTTGTTGAATTCTTTGGTTTTCATTACATTCTCCTTTTTTAATTAATTATTTTAACATTCCGGCAAAAAAAATTCCATCTTGTTTTTCCCATATGGGTATGCTATAAAACAGCCAGGGGTGAAACAAATGAGAATGACGGAAGCGTTAAACGGGCTTAGTCTTGGAGTAATTCATTTGCTCGGAATCATTTTTCCCGGATTGATGTTATTTATCTTATTTATTGTGACAGCTTGTTTGCCGTATATGTTCCTTTTACAAAAATTATTCCCGGATTCGGAGGTTTGGATCGGATGGGCTACTCTCAACAGTTTTATGAATGGGAACACCACGGTTATAGTAATTGCCGGATTCATCTTGTCCTATATTCTGGGTTATATAATATGGCTTACCACTGTCGACAATTTAGATATCCTCAGCGCAAAAAAAATTCTGAAAAAGAAAGCTAAAGAATATGCGAAAAGCCACAACGGTAAAAATGAAGAAAAAAAAGACCTCATGTACGCCGCGCTTGAGGAAGAGGGATGGCCGTATAGAGGCGATCCGACGGACAAATTTCCGTACCTACATCTCAAGGGTTACCTCGAGAAACGAGGTTTGCCAAACCTCGCGAAGCTAGTCACATGGTCGAGGCGCCTTCCACTAGGAGGTGAAGCAGATATCAGGCGGTCAAAAACAATCATCAATTATTACAAATTGGAAGTGATCTCTAGATCTGCGATTCTGTCTTCAAAAATGGAGGCTTACGAGGCCCATGTTAGGCTCATTTTCGGGACATGGTGGGTTGCGAAACTATTTTGGAAGTTTGCCCTCATTGCAGTGGCGGTGTTGATGGCTATTTCGGGTATAAACAGATGGACCAACTTGATCAATGTTCCCTTTTTACTTTCACATCTTTCCTCCGTTTTATTTCTTGAGTTTTTCCTGACAATAATATTATTCTGGATAAAACACAGAATTGAATGCCAATTCCACCACATCCGCCTCAGAGAACTGGTGGAAATCCTCGCCTGCACGAATCTTGTCAAGGAGAACTCTAAATAACAATTGAGGGGCAGGTCGGGTAAAGAATCAGCGTCAAGAGCAAAGGGAAGGATTTCGAGATTTTCCCCTATTTGCAAGAGAAATTTTTAGGAATTTTTGGGGACAGGTAAATCCATGTTATTCGAACGATGCTTCGATGCAGATTCGAATGGACAGACAGTCCGGTATCTGCCGCATCGCCATCTTTCGCTTCAAAATTCGAGTCTTCACCGAACGCTTCATCGACAACGAATTCTGCTTCGTTACTCTATGCAAAAGCTGTTGCGGGAGGGACAGAAAGATGGGTATGGGTAGTTGCCTGTCCCTTTTTCCTGGAGAGCTCAGCCGAAGCCGAAACAATCACATCCTGAATATTCATACGATGCGCACATTTCAGCGCAGAAAGATGGGCACTGGCTGACAATCGAGTCATATCCGCCTTTTACATCAACCATCGCAACGCTCTCCAGGGTTGAGACGGTTCTTTTGTTGAGAGTGAGTTTTTTTGTGAGTTTTTTGGTTTTCATATACTTTCTCCTTTTTTATTAGCCGTTATTTTACCATTTTGGTAAAAAAAAGCCATGTCCGGAAACCGCTAGTATTTATTTTTTTATATGTTATGATAATGAAGGCACTGATAAGGAGTTCTGGATGACCCTGGATAGGAAGATTTGTTCGCGAGCGCGTCTGGCGCGGGATCGGCATTTCGACGGGCTCTTCTTTTTTGGAGTGAGCAGCACCGGAATATTTTGTCGGCCGGTATGCCCGGCGCCCATAGCGAGCGAGGAAAACGTCACCTATTTCCAAACTGCGACCGCGGCTGTGGAAGCGGGATATCGCCCCTGCTTGAGATGCAGGCCGGAATCGGCTCCGGGAAATGGGAACGGAAGCGGAGACTCATCTCTGGTGGAGCGTGCTCTGGCAATTATTCGGGAAGACGGACTTAGTGAAGGGACGATAGAAGATCTGGCTCAAAAAGTGGGGACAGGCAGTAGGAATTTGCGACGGTTGTTCATTCATCATTTAGGGGCTACTCCAGTCCAAATCGCGAACGTTCAACGAACACTGTTTGCAAAAAAACTGTTGTCCGAAACTCATTTGACGGTCACGCAAGCGGCGATGGCAGCCGGATTCGGCAGCCTGCGCCAATTCAACGATGTCTTCCGTGAGATGTGCGGGCACACACCGTCGCAAATTCGCAAGCAAGCTCACGTTCGCGACACGCGCTCGGGGGCCGCTTGCGCTCTCTACCTCTGCTATCGACCGGATTTCGACTGGCGCTATATGCTGGAATTTATGAAGCCACGCCTCATCCCCGGAGTAGAACAAATCGACGACATCGGTTACAGACGGACATTTAGAATTAAAGGCGGAAGCGAAGGTTGGTTAGAGGTGATTGATTGCCCGGAACGGCATACCTTGAAACTCTCTATCTATGCAGACGTTCTCGATGACGTGATGCGGATTCAGCAACGCGTTCGAGTGATGTTCGACCTCGAAGCCAACCTAGAGCCGGTGCGGGAACATCTCAAACAGGATGAGTTGCTGCGAGAGATTGTAAACGAGTATCCGGCGGTTCGCTTGCCGGGGGCATGGGATCCGTTTGAGTTCGCGATGCGGGCAATTCTGGGGCAACAAATCAGCGTCAAGGCGGCCACCACATTGGCGGGGCGGATTGCGTCCTCGGGCGGTAAAAAATGCGCCGCTAGCTTCCCGGATAGCCTGACTCATTTTTTTCCTGCACCAGAAGAGATGGTTCAAGCTGATATTTCGAGACTCGGCATCACCGGTAAACGGCAGGAAACCATCCGCAATTTGGTGGAGGCGGTGCTAAGCGGAGCCATCTCTCTTGACAGGGGACAGGCTTTGGATTCGTTTGTCGAAACATTCACCGCGATGAGGGGGATTGGACCCTGGACAGCTCATTATTTGGGGATGCGCGCCCTCGGACTGACCGACGCGTTCCCGGCCAGTGATTTGGGAGTTCGTAAAGCCCTGGCGATTAACTCGAAGCTGCCATCGGAGCGGGAGGCCAACAGCCGGGCGGAGCAATGGCGCCCCTGGCGAGCTTACGCCGCGCTCTATCTATGGAAATTGGCGGAAAAAAAAGAAAAACAAAAAGAGGAAAACACATGATCTACGGAATATATGAATCGAAACTCGGTCCCATATTAACAGCCCGCGACGAGGGTGGCATCCGTTTGGTAAACTTCAAAATAAAG
>JAHELQ010000032.1:0-1184 GCA_024644125.1 Candidatus Aminicenantota bacterium
GTGCGGTTGCCATTGTAGAAGATTGAAAAAAATACGTTTAAAAAGCAATTAAGGAGAATGGATCATGGCCAGAACTGAAAATTCAATCATTATCGAGCGTCCCAGGGAGTTCGTGTTTGAAGTGACAAACGATCTGCCCGGCTGGACAGAGCTCTTTACCGAATACAAAGAGGTAAAAATTCTCGAACATGTTGGCAATAAAATCACCTTTCAGTTGACCACGTTCGGCGACGAGGAGCATAAAAGCATGAGTTGGCGCTCCCACCGGATCATCGACAAAGCCAATTGGAAGATTAAGGCCCAGCGGGAGGAACCCATCTTTCCATGGACCCACATGAACATCGAGTGGCTTTACGACGAAGTGCCGGAGGGGACGAAATTGACGTTTATCCAGGAATTCGGCGTGGATCCCAAAACCGGTAAGACGGACGAAGACGGAGTAGTGTTTATCGACAAGAACAGTAAAATCGAAATGCAGCATATAAAAGAGGCTCTCGAGTCGGGCAAGTTCGATAAATAGAACAGGAGGAATTTTATGGCTACTATAGAAGCAATGAAGACAGAAAAACCCGAGGTCGCGCAGGCGTTTCTCGATATGGTCAAGGCGGTCCGGGCGAATGTGGCGTTTGACGAAAAAACAGGGCAATTACATGTAATCAGTATTCTTACCGCGCTGCAAGCGTTCGACGGTGTCGCTTTTCATACCAGGGTGGCAGTCAAAGAGGGCGCCACCAGGGACGAGGTTGTCTCTTCCATAATTTGTTGCCTGGCCACTTGCGGTATCGGTCCCACCATGAAGGCGATGGAATCCGCTGTCAATGTGTTGAACGAATTGGACGTAAAATAAAATATCAGGAGGATATCTGTTATGGAAATCTTTGAAAATGTCAGGAATGCGGTCTCGAAGGAAGCTGGTGTAAATGCGGACGATATCCAGATGGATACCGTTTTTGAAGATATGGGCGTCGATTCTCTCGACCTGGTGGCGGCATGCGTAACTCTGGGAAAACAATACAAAGTCCGGGTTCCGTGTATGAAATCAGTTCAGGAGATTGTCAGCTTCATTGAAACCAACAAAAAGGTATGAACAACATGAAGGTAGTCGGAATCAGCGGGGCGCCCTCCAATGCAAGGAAATGTCCCAGTGAAGTATTATTGGAAAAATCTTTAGAGGAATTGAGAGT
>JAHELQ010000032.1:1194-20226 GCA_024644125.1 Candidatus Aminicenantota bacterium
AGTTTCCTACAACGCGGAGACAGAGCTCATCCGGTTGTCAGATTACGCCATAAAACTATGCAAGGGATGCGGCGTTTGCATGCAGGGGTTGCCCTGTCCGGCCTACAACAACCCCGCCGACGAGTTGAAATCGTTGACGGAGAAAACGTATGGCGCCAATGGTTTCATTTTTTCGTCCCCGGTTCATCACACTACTGGAATTCTCTATAATTGGACTAATTTCTGGAACCGTTGGCGTTTGGTTTTTGAAAAAGAACATGCCGCTCATTGGGGAGTGCAGGTCGATGATCTCAGCGAGAATCCCCTTTGCTTCACTCCGGTGGCTTCGATCGTGACGTTCACGGAGCGGGGAGAAGGCAAGGGGCTGTTCGATCTGGCCGGTCGTTATTGCGCCGGATACCGATTCTCCGACGCCATCTCGTTGGGAATCAGGTTAAAAGACGGCGGGCCGGGTCCGATGGATTGTCTGAGCGAAGAGGACATCGAGGCGGCGGCTTGCGTTGGTAGAAGAATGGGGGAGATTTTATCCTCCGAATTGTGTGAAATGCTCCTGCAGATTATTTGCGGGGAAGATCTGGTCCAATAGGAGAAAACGATGGCTATGATAATAGGTATATGCGGGACTCAAAAGGGAAAATCCAGGACCAGTCACAGCGAGTTTTTTTTGAATTATATCGGCGGTCTGGCAAAAGAGCGGGGGGGAGATTTTCGACTCATCCGGCTCATCGATTCGAACATTTTGGTCTGCGATAATTGCGGCTCCTGTATGGAGACGGGTGAATGCAAGCACATGCAAAATCCGGAAGACCACTTCGGCGGGATTCTTGAAACATTGCGCCTCGGCGATGGATTCGCCATTTGCGCGCCTGTCTATGGGCAGGGTGCGCCCGCGGTTGTGATCAATTTTATAAACCGGTGCTGCGCCCTTCGGAATAACGCCGCTTTGAATCCTTTTTTCAATAAACCGTTGCTGAATATCGCGATTGCCGGCGGCATCGGGAACGCGGTCACATTGTATGAATTGGAAAATTATCAATCCTATCTGGGGTATGTTAGCGCCGGATCTTTGGGCTTGGCCCTCATGAATTCCGATTCGGAGATGACCGGGATGACGGGTTTTGTATTTCCCGCGGATTCTCCGGGAATTTCCGGCATGGTGAAAAGCCAGGCTTTAAAATTGCTTCATATGAGTGATAGACAAAATAGGGAAATGTAACGAAGAATGCCGGGCAAAACTGTTTTTGTAAAAATGGCGGCTAAAAATATACTCCGCCAGAAGAGCCGTTCGGTTATTGTGGCGGTGGCGATTATTCTCGCCTCGTTTGTGATGGTTGTTGGAGGTTCTTACGGAGCCGCAATCCAGAAAAAAATGATGAAGGATATTGTCACGACGTTTTTGGGGCATATCCAGATCCATCGCAACACTGAGCAGAATTTAACGGAATTGGTGGTGGGGGACAAGACGGATCTCGATTCCATCCGCCATTACGAATCGCTGCTGGAGTCGTTGCGCGAAGATGGGCGCGTTCAATATGTGACGCCGCGTATCCAAATCGGCGTGTTATTGAGATACAAGGACCGTTCCACCGGCAACATCCTGGTGGGAGTGGATCCGGAACACGAGTTTAAGATGAGTTCCCATTTGACGCCGGTAGAAGGGCGGGCGCTGCTGAAAGGCGAGCAGGGACTCCTGTTGACCCGCAAAACCAAAAGAAAGCTGGATGTCAAATTGGGAGATATGGTTACGGTGAATCATACCATGGCGGACGGCTCGGTCACTGAAGCGGTTCTCCCCGTCAGAGGGGTTGTGGAATCACTGGGCAGGGACTTTTTTGTCGCCCATTTTTGTTACGCCCACATCGATACCGCCCAAAAATTGTACAATCAGGGGAAACGGGTAACGAATATCGTGGCGCTTCTCAAATCCCCCGGCGCTGTGGAAGCGTTTGCCCGAAGCTGGCAGGATATTCTTAAACGGCGGGATTTACGCATTGATTCTTACAAGACCTTGGGCGCCACGTATGAAGGTATCAGCGCGTCCCAGGTCATCATGGTGAATGGCGCCACATTCACGATATTTCTTTTGATATTGATCAATATCGTAAATATCGCTTTGATGACTGTATATGAACGAACCCGGGAGATTGCCACATTGAGCGCCATCGGCGCCACTCCGCCGGTGATCCTGGGTTTGATTTTGACGGAGTTTTTGGTTTTGGGGATGATCGCGGCGTCCGTGGGTATCGGATTGGGGGCTTCGTTGGTGCAATGGTTGTCCCAGAATGGTATCCCTGCCTTCAATCCAACGATGGTGGGGTTGTATGGGGGCAAGAGGTTGTTCCCAGTGTTGCAATCGGGGCAGATTTTTTCCACCTATATTATAGTGACGGTGGTTTGCGGGATGGCGGCGTTTTATCCAGCTTATAGGGCCGTGAAGATCGAACCGGTCAAAGCGTTGCGTGAAGGGTAAAAGGAATTTTAAATGCTTTTTTGGTTCATATTGGCAACAAAAAATATTTTCAGGCAAAAACGCCGCGGACTGCTGATCGGTTTGACGATGTTTGTCTCCAGCCTCTTTATTATCCTGTGTTTTTCCTGGGGGGCTGGTATGACCGCCCAGATGCAGGAAAACATGGTATTGGGAAGTTTTGCCCATTTGCAAATTTTCTCGGGCAAATATGTGCAGGAAGAACGCGGGGAATTGGATTCCATGCTGGAACGGCCTGAATTGACCAGGAATCTGTTGGTCCGGCTGCCGGGAAAAGTGGAGAGCTTGCTTCGGGATTCGGGTTATGTGAAGGCCTTTCACCGCCGGCTGGTTACCAAAGGCATTATCGTAAGTCCGGACAATAGGAATGCAGCGGTGTTTTTCGGAATCGAACCGCAACATGAAGCCGCATTGCTCAAAATTTTACGCTGCAATGTGCGGGAACTGGGAAGCCGGGAAATCATGATCGGCAGCGATGTGGCTGAAAAGTTGAAATTGCGTGTCGGGGACCGGTTGAGCGCGGTGTTTGCTGGAATATCCGGAAAACTGGTGCAGGTAGAGTTGAGGGTAAGTGAGATATTCGGCAATACGGCGCCCTGGTTTTCTTCCACATGTTATCTGGATCTGGGTTTTTTGCAAAAATTGCTAAATCTGGCGCCGGATGAATTGTCTGAAATGGCTGTCACGTTGCGCGACGGGGGGAAAGCCGTTGAATTCCAGGCGTTGTTGCGCAAGGAATTCGATAACCGGGATATTGGAAATATTATCTTCAATTGGAAGGAATCGGGCAAGGCGCTTCTGGATGTTGTGGAAGGCGTTGACGCCATGTTGGTCGTGACTTATTTGATTCTTTTCCTTACTACGGCGTTGGGTATTATGAGCGTGATGCTGATTACCGTGAATGAGAGGATGCGGGAGATCGGGACCCTTTCCGCTGTGGGCATGAGTTTTGGTCAACTCTTGATGTTGTTCATTATGGAAACTGCGGTGTTGAGCACGGTTTGCGCCATCACAGGAGGGCTCGTGGCCAGCGTGATTGTCGATTACCTGGCGACTGTGGGGATTTACGCCGGCAGTAACAAGACTCTCAGTTTGATTTTCGGAGGAGACCGGTTGTATATGATCTGGAGTAACAGAACTCTGTTGGTTAGTCTATTGTGGGTGATTTTAGTCAGTATAGTTGGAACGGTGTATCCGGTGAATAAAATCGGACGAAAAAATCCAGCCGATACATTAAGAGGAAATCGTTAGGTAAAAGGAGGAATGTGTAAATGAAAGTACTGGGTTTCTGCGGCACACATAAAAAAAAGAGTATGTCCAGCACAAGCTGGTTTGTTTTGAACGAGGCACTGAAAGGAGCCGAGGCCAACGGCGCCGAAATAGATGCCATCAGGATCAGCGATTACAATATTATTCCATGCGCGGGGTGCGGGAAATGTTTTAGCCAGGAACCCTGCCCTCTGTACAACAGTCCCAAGGACGATCTGGATAAAGTGATCGTCAAATTGGACGAATGCGACGCCATTGTGTTTTGTTCCCCGGTGTATGCTTATGGGCAGCCGGCCATGATGCAAAATTTCTGGCATCGTTGCCGTATTGCCCATGAAAAGGAACGCTCTTCGGTATGGGGAACGGAAATCGTCGATCTGGATCGCAATCCTTTCGCCGGCAAACCGGTGGTCAATATCGCGGTGTGCGCGGGACTCGGCCATGAAGGCGCGTTGAACGATATTTTCCGCTATAGCATCGGCCTGGTGTACACCAGTGTGATATCGCTCGGTTTAACCATGTTTGAGTTCGATTCGGAGTCGAGAATCAAGGAGTTTTCCGAAGCTCAATTCGCCATCAATATGGCGCGCGAGGCCGGCGGTAGGTTGGTGGATATCTACAACAACCAATTGTTCCAGGCCATGAAATACCTGTTCAGGTATTGACAGAATTCCATTGTCCATTATTTTCATAAAATTTTGATATACAAAAGGGAGGCTTCATGAAAATATTATTTGTATCCCCAGAGCAAGGCATTAGTAGTAAGCGGTCAACTCCTGTGCCCCCCGCGGCTCTACTGTTTATCGCAGGTCTGACCCCCCGGGATGTCGATGTCGAGTTTATCGATTTGACTTACGAGTCATTGGATTATGACAAGAAGGTGGACCTGGTGGCGATTTCAGTCATGACGATTATGGCTCCCCAGAGCTATGACGTGGCGGATAATTTCAGAAAACGGGGCACCAAAGTCGTTTTGGGGGGGCATCATTGTACTGCCGTTCCCCTCGAAGCCAGGCAACACGCGGATATCGTTGTCATCGGCGAGGCTGAATATATCTGGGAAAAAGTGATCCGGGATTTCGAAAAAGGAGAACCCTGCGATTTTTATATCGGAGGGAATATGGGGACCCTTTCCAATGTCGATCTTCCAGGAAAAGTGTTCCGGGACGAACGGATTCCCGATCTTGTCAATCAACCCTACATGCGGCGGGACTTGCTCAAGAAAAAGTATATATTCGATGTGATATTCACTACCAAGGGTTGTCCTTACGATTGTTCGTTCTGTTCGGTGACGAAGTTTTTCGGGACCACACAGCGGCACCGGCCCATCGACGAAGTGGTGAAAGAGCTCCATCAGTGCAGCAAATATATTTTCATCAGCGACGACAATTGTTATTTCCCATCCAAATATTATCTGCCCCTCTACGACGCCATGTACAAGGAATTCAAAGGGGAAAAGAAGTGGTATTCGCAGGGATCGTTGTCGGTAGTAAAAGAAAAAAATGGCGATAAAATTCTGGAAGCAGCCGTCAAATCTGGTCAGATGGCGGTGTTCATCGGTCTCGAATCGATCAATCCGGATAGTTTGCTGGCTACCAGGGCTCATGCCAAAATCGGACATACAAAAAACAAAATCGACCTGGAATTCACCCGGAAGGCGATCGAAAAAATCCAGTCCCACGGCATCATGGTCTGGGCATTCTTGATTTTGGGTTTCTATCAGGATACGCCAGAGACATTCGCCGAAACGTTGAAGTTCCTCGATGAAACAAAGGTGTTGCCGATGCCCATCAGTCTATGTCCATTACCTGGGACCGATTTGTGGGACGAATACAAAGAAACGTTGTTGCCGGGAAAAACATGGGATATGTGGGACGGCGGGCACGCGTTGTTTGAACATCCGAATTTCTATCCCAATGAGTTCGAAGACCATATGAACGCCCTCCGGTTGGAATTGTACTCTACTGGTAGAATCATGAAACGGCTGTGGTTCAATGGATTGAAATATTTACCGATGAATATTTCGGTGGAAACCGGAATGCGTAAATCGTTCAAGGATGTCTACCAAAAAGTGTTGGATGACCGCATTCGCGGGTAGGCGAACGCTGGGGCGTCTTTGACGGGATTGGTGAAGTCTTGTGAAGGTTAAATTATATGATTTATTTCCACACAATTTCCATCAGGCCAGCCGTACCTATCTTGATTGTGATATTCCCGATTCGACGCCTGTCACTGTGGAAGAATTGCTGAGAGCGCATGATGTCGCTCCCAGCAAAGAATTCATGGTTATCGTGAACGGAAAACCAAACCGTTTGGATTATATACTTCAAGAAAACGATAAAGTTCACTACATTCTCCTTGTAGGTGGTGGATGAAAAAAGAGAGGTTATGAAACATGAAACTAGAAAAAATTAAAATTATTGCGCCGGATTCCGAAATTACGCACAACGAGTCGTTTCCTATTGCTCCGCCGATTCTGGCATACCTGGCAGCTCTGACACCCAGAGAAATCGATGTGCAGGTATTCGACCTGAGCCGGCAGAAGGTAAACTTTGATGAGCCGGTGGATCTGGTATGTATCTCTTGTATGACACCGATGGCAACCCAAGGAGAAGCTGTTGCCAGGGAATTTAGAAAACGTGGGATCAAGGTGGCTATGGGCGGGCATCATCCGACGGTTCGCCCTGTCGAAGTCAAGGAATTCGCAGACTATGTGTTTATTGGCGAAGCGGAGGAAACATATCCCAGATTTCTGGAAGATTTCAAAAAAGGTACAACCCATGATTTTTATATGTGCGGTGATTTTGCCCATGCCAAAAATCTCCCGGGAAAAGTATATCATATCGAAGAGCGGCCGAATCTGGAGAATTTGCCGATTCCCCGGCGGGAATTGGTCAAACCCAAATACAGATTCGACACAATTCAAACCACACGCGGTTGTCCTTACGCGTGCGATTTTTGTAGTGTCACCGAATTTTTCGGCAATACCATGCGCACCCGGCCGATTGAAGATCTCGATAAAGAGATCGACACTCTTGGTCCATTGTTCTTGAATCTCGACGACAATTGCTTCGGCTATCCAAAAGAGAATGTCAAGTTCTTCAATGCGTTGATCAATAAAAAGAAAACCAGGAAGTGGATTGGATCGGGCTCCCTGTCCATCGTCAATCATCCCAAATGCGACGAGATACTATCGCTGGCTGCGAAGAGCGGGCTCTGTTTTTTGATGGTGGGGATTGAATCCCTCGATGGCGATACCTTGAAGGACAATCATATTTCTGCGAAGCTGGGACACAAAGGAGAACCGGATAACGAGTTCACCAAGAGGGCTATCAAAAAAATCCAGAGCTACGGAATCGTGGTTTGGGGATTCATGATCTTCGGCTTTACAGATGAAAAACCGGACATTTTTCAGAAGGCTTACGAGTTCATCAGAGAAACGCACATTGTCCCGTGCCCCGCGGTATTGAATATTTTACCTGAAACCAAACTCTACCACCGCCTGAAACAGTACGCCATCCCCAGCCGCGGTTACGAGGCCAACGCAGGCCCCCTGGCGACATTCTACATTAATCATTTACGTCCTTTTGAATTGGAAGATGGTGTGGCCACTCTGCAAGAAAGAGCCTACCGTGTCCGGAATATTTTCCGGCGTGTCATTCGCACCAGGCCGCTATTGAATATGTTGGTATCCGTTCCCATCGAGTTCAAAATGAGGAAAATCTACAAACAATACTCCAAAATAAAAGACCGGTATAGATTGCCGGACAACGAACAATTGTTGGCAGCGGAATATATCAAAAAAATCTCTGCTGGCAATTAGAAAGGTAACTAAATGGACGTTCTATTAATATCGCCGAACAAAGAGATGTTCCCCCCCGCATTCCCGTTGGGGGTCAGTTATATCGCCCAGACCCTGAGGGATCACGGTCACACCGCCCATGTGCTGGATCTGATTGGAGAGGATGATGAAATCACCGCTATCAAAAACTCCATCCGGGAATTAAAGCCGGAAATGATCGGATTCTCTATCCGCAATATAGACAATTGCCTCTGCAATGTGCCGAAATTGTATTACCGGATTTACAAAGATTTCATCGATGCGGCCAAAGAGGAGAGCGATGCGCCGGTCGTTCTCGGGGGAGCGGGTTTTTCTATCTTTCCCGGGGAACTCCTGCGATACTATGATGTGACGTATGGATTCATCGGTGAAGGCGAAGTGTCGTTCCTGACCTTTCTGGATAGGATGGAGAAAGGCGAGAATCTTTCCGGAATCGATGGCCTCGCCGTCAACCGGGATGGGCGGGTGGAGATCACCCGCCACCGCAGCGACCAGGATTTCGCCAGTCTGCCCCTTCCCCGCCGGGAGGAGAAATTTCTCGACTTCTACCGGCCCGACGGGCACCGTTGGATGAATATCCAGAGCAAACGGGGCTGCGACCAGAAGTGCATCTATTGTGTCTATCCTTATCTGGAAGGATGCGCGTTGAGATTGCGTGATCCCGGTTCTATCGGCCGCGAGTTGGAATATCTCGCCGGCGAACTGAACGTCCAACAACTGAGTTTTGTGGACGGTGTGTTCAATGCGCCGTCGCACCATGCCCTGGCCATTTGCGACCAGTTTATCCAGAGAGGCATAAACATCTCCTGGGACGCCGCGTTCTCTCCTCACGGAGCATATCTACCGCCGGAATTGGTGTCGAAATTGAAACGGGCCGGTTGTTCCACCGCTGATTTCAGCGGGACAGACACCGCCTCGAAATCCATGCTGGAGAATATGAGGAAATCATATACCCAACAAGATCTACTGGATTCATCGAGAATATGCAAGGCGGAAGGATTGAAAGTCATTCATTCCCTTCTGCTTGGAGGTCCTGGCGAAACCATCGACACAATCAAGGAAAGCCTTGAATTCATGGAACAGGTGGATCCCGACACTTTGTGGGTAAATATGGGAATTCGTATCTATCCCAACACCATTATCGAGAAGGTGGCCCTGCAGGAAGGCGTGATCGAACCCGGAGACAACCTCCTGACACCCCGGTACTATATATCTTCGGCTGTGAAGGATCGGGATTGGCGGGGCTTGATCGAATCGTTTTCCGGCAAGTATCCCCATTGGGCGTTGACATGCCTGGCGGACAACTATTCGGCATGGGTGTCGGAAATCGTGAAGTATGCGGATGTTTTGCAAGGAAGTTAAAAAGTCATAACAAATTAAATTAAGGAGTCTTTGATGGAACTTACAGTGGCAACCAATTGGGATGACCGGTTATTGGATAATTACAATGAAATCAATAAAGAGCATGGGGGCATCCGCGAAGTGTTCGGCTCTTTGAGAAGTAGTGTCGTCGGCAATGCCCGCGCCTCATCCACTTTACCCGATGTATCTTCGGGAAAAGCGCGTCAACATATTGAGTTGGCCCATAAATATGGATTCTCGTTCAACTATACCTTCAACGCAACCTGCACAAGCGGCATGGAATATCAGTCAGGCTTTCACAATCGTGTATTGGATTATCTGGATCAGGTAGTGGATCTGGGGATCGATTCATTTGTCGTTACCATTCCCTATTATCTGGAGATAATCAAAAACCGGTATCCGCATCTTCCCGTCAAGGTTTCCGTCATGTCGCATGTGGATACCTTGAATAAATTGAAGGTATGGGAATCTCTGGGAGCCGACACCATTGTTATTTGCGATAGTTTGAACCGGGATTTCCCAATGTTGCGAAGATTCCTGGAAGAAAGCAAGGCGGACCTGGAAATTCTGGCGGGCAATTGTTGCCTTCATCATTGCCCATTTCAGTATTATCATCAGAATCTGGTGTCTCATATGAGCCAGGTGGACAATCCGTTGAAAGGCATGTACGTTGAATATCCTGTCATGCGCTGCACCCTCGAAAAATTCTCGAAACCGGGTGAAATTATCCGGGGACGCTGGGTTCGCCCCGAAGATATCTCGGAATACGAGGCTTTGGGTTTCAAACGGTTCAAAGTGGGAGCCCGCCAGAGTTCGGTGGAATGGAACACTCGGACTGTGAAAGCGTATACCAGTAGGCATTTTGACGGCAATCTCATCGACATCCTGCAGGGATTCGAACCCATCACCGATATGGATAAAAAACAGGTCGAAGGCGTCGATGAAAAGCATTGGCAGATGTTTAAACAAGGGCTTGAAGCATTTAAAGGGTTCCAACAATTTCTTTATCTTGACAACAGGAAGCTGGATGGATTCCTCGAACATTATAAAAACAATTCTTGCAGGTACAATTGTTTTAAATGTAATTATTGCAACACTGTGGCGGAAAAAGCGATTCGTGTGGAAGAACAGGAAAAGCTGGCTATTTTGCTGGAAACGATCAAGTTCGTTCTGGGCGGATTGTCGATTAGCGAAATCATGTTCGAATGATGCCTCGATATAAATTGAATTTTCTCTCGGTTTTGGGTTACTCAAGAAAAATTTGGTCAGCGAGTTGAGTTCTACGGCTATCCAGGGAGGATGTTTATGAAAAAGAAAAAATTGGTTTTATGGTATCCCAAACCATTTTCTCATGGTTTAAGGAGCGAGGAAAATGAAAAGTTACCGCCGTTAGGCCTGGGGGTGATCGCCGCTCTGACACCGGCTGACTGGGACGTCGTGATCCGCGATGCGAACTTTGATAAATTTGAGGTTGAAGATTGCGATATGGTAGGTATCTCGGCGATGACCTGCCAGATACTGAGCGCGTATGAAATAGCCAGAGAGTACCGGAAGCGGAAAATTCCAGTCGTTTTAGGCGGACCTCATCCGACGATTTGTACTGAAGAATCGCTGGATTACGCGGATGTCGTAGTAAAGGGCGAAGCGGAGTCGATCTGGAAGGATGTACTGGAAGACTTTAAAAATGGTACTCTAAAAAGGGTTTACGAAGCTGAACATTTTCATGATTTGACCAACTTGCCCAAACCGGCGATCCACTTATACAACCCAAAATACAAGCTGGGGTTGATTCAAACCACCCGCGGTTGCGCCATGAATTGTGAATTTTGCAGCGTGACGACAATATATGGCGGTACTTACCGCAAACGTCCGGTGGAAGAAGTTCTGGACGAAATCGAAATGTTGCCGCAAAAATTGTTCATGTTTGCCGACGATAATTTGATCGGATTTTCCAAAGAGGACCATGAGCGCTTTATCGCATTGTGCCAGGGAATAATCGACCGGAAAATCAAAAAGTACTGGATCAGTCAGGTTCCTATCCAGTTCTCTCAACACGACAACCTCATGAAGATTGCCAAAAAGGCCGGCGCCGTAGGATTGCTGATCGGTATCGAATCGACATCCAAAGAGGTTCTCGAGGGCAATATGAGCAAAAAAATGAATGTCAAATACATTCAGCAAGGGGATTTTGTCAAGCGCATGCACAAAAACAAGATCGTTGTCATGGGTATGTTCATTGTGGGCAACGATGAAGACCGCCTCGATTGTTTCGAAAGAACCCTAAAAGATATCCGGCGCTTCAAAATCGACATTCCGGGGCTTAATGTCCTGACGCCCTATCCAGGGACAAAGTTATGGAAGCGGTTGTCCGAGGAAGGGCGGCTTTTTTTGAAAGACCTGCCCAACGATTGGCAGTATATAGATACGATGATGCCTACGTTCCAGCCCCGTAATATAGAAATAAAGGAATTTCAACATAGAATCAAAACGCTGGGAAAAACTGTTTACTCGCGGAGAGGCGTTTGGTTCCGCGCCTTGCGGGCCGTTTGTTATACCCGGAGCATTACTTCGTTTTTCAACGTTTTGTATGCAAACCTCGGATGGCGTCATGACGAATTGCCCAAGTTCCTCAAAGCCTGGAAAGTACCGACCGGTTTTCCAGAAAAGCGGGAAAGTCAGGTCGATGTACCGGGCGCAGTGTAAACAAATAAATTAGTGGAACAGTGTTTTGGGGTAAATTGATAGGAGTGGCAACCAATTATTCGAATGGAGGTTTAATATGAGGTTATCTCTTGCAACCAACTGGGACGACCGGTTACTGGACAATTACAATGAAATCAATACCGAATTTTCCGGTGCTATATCGGAAATATTCGGTTCTTTACGCAATAGTGTCGTGGGAAACGCCCGCCCCACTTTGTGTTTACCTGAAGTGACTCCCGAACAAGCGCGGAGGCATATCGAAAAAGCACATCAATTTGGTATTAAGTTCAACTATACGTTCAACGCAGTGTGCACCGGCGGCCTGGAATACCAGGAAGAATACCAGGGGAAAGTGCTGGAATATATAGCCCAGGTGGTGGATCTGGGTATTGATTCTTTTGTCGTTGCCATTCCGTATTACCTTGAGTTGATAAAGGGTAAATATCCGAACATTCCAATCAAAGTTTCGGCCAACGCCCATGTGGACACTCTGAACAAACTAAAAATCTGGGAAGAGCTGGGCGCCGACGTCATTGTTTTGTGCGACAGTATCAACCGGGATTTTCCATTGTTAAAGCGTACCCTGGCTGTGAGCGGAGCGGAGCTGGAGCTTCTGACCGCCAATAGTTGCCTCTTTCATTGTCCGTATCAATATTATCACCAGGGGCTGGTGTGCCATATGAGCCAGAGCGAGAATCCTATGAACGGAGTCTATATGGAATATCCGGTGATGCATTGCACGTTGGAGAAGTTTTCAAAACCGGAAAATCTGATACGGTCTCGCTGGATTCGGCCTGAAGATATTCATCACTACGAGGAACTGGGATTCAAACGGTTCAAGGTCGGCGCCCGCCAGGCGTCCACCGAATGGAATACCCGTGTTGCCCGCGCTTATGCAAGTCGCAGTTATGATGGCAATCTTCTAGAAATTCTGCAGGGATTGGAACCCATCGCCGACATCGACACGAAGCGTGTCGAAGGTATTGGCGACGGACAGTGGGCATTGTTCAAAGGCGGCGTCGAGGCGTTTTCGGATGTCAGCGAACTTTTGTATGTAGATAACAAAAAGCTGGAGGGGTTCCTCGAGTTTTACAAAACAAATCCATGCCGGTATAATTGCATCGATTGCACCTATTGCAAATCCATCGCGGATAAGGTGATTTCCGTTCCCGACGAAGAAAGGCTATCTACATTGTTGGAAGCCTTCCCCTTTATTTTTGGGGGATTGTTCAACAGTTAGAAATCCTCATGAATTTGCGATCCATGATTTAGGAGGCCCAAAATGTCTACAAAAAACTATTCAAGCGAAACAATACAGGTGAATGATATCCAGATGGCATATCATATCACCAATTATCGCGAAGGGATTCCCTGGTTGATGCTGCACGGCACCAGGGACACCAAACGGGTATGGGATGTGTTCTTCGACCAATACGGCGATGACCGATACCTCATCGCTCTCGATCTCAGGGGGCATGGAGAGTCGGGTAAACCCGATATTCCGTATTCATTTGATTTGTTCATCGAGGACATCGGTGGCTTCTGCCGGGCGATGGGTCTTGATAAGGTGAATATCATGGGACATTCGTTAGGGGGCGGTATGGCGATGTATCTGACGATAAAACAGCCCGCCCTGGTAGGGAAATTGGTTCTAATGGGATGTGCCGCGTCCCATAAATTAGACTTCAAGCCCAAGACCGATGGAAAATCCCATTCGGATATCATTAGCCAGATTCTCCCCTTCTTTTTCCCGATGGAGAGAAAAATCGTCCCGCGCCCGATCGTGGAATATGTTCAAAAAGAGATCACCACCGGGTGGATGGAAAACATCACACCCTGGACCCACAAACGTCTCAATGAACTTGAACGGGTGGACTTGACCGACCTGGTCAAACAAATACAGTCAAAAACCCTGCTGGTATTCGGCGAACTGGACGGAGTCGCCAAAGTGAGCGCCGGGGAATTTTTAGCGGAAAATATTCCCGATTCTAAATTGGAAATAATCGAGGATACCGGACATTTTATGTTTATGGAGCGTCCGCAAGAGGTCTTTTCCGTTCTTGAGAATTTTATCTAAATTATAACGGGGGTATCTATCATGAAATTGAATGTTTGTTCCAATCTCGATGTCAACAATGAACAATTGCTGGATCACCAGTCTATCGATGAAATCATCGGCCAATTGCCGAGGGATGTGGCAGGGGGCAACCTTCCCACTTATTACTTACGTAAATTTTCTCCCTCCGATCTCGAATCGTTTATCGGCAAAATAAAAAGTAAAGGGAAAAAGTTCGTCTACAACATGAACGCCCTTTGCCTGGGGAACCTTGAATATATAAGAAAAAATAACAAGGAACTCCACAAGCTTCTCGACCTGTTGAAAAATTCCGGTGCATATGGCGTTCGGGTGGCAAATCCCTACCTGGCGGAATTCGTCAAGACCAATTATCCGTCCCTCAAAATCATTGTGGAAAACATCCGCAGTTTTTCCTACGCGTCTTATTATGCCGGCCAGGGGATCGGGCGGTTGGTGCTTTCGCAGGATTGCAACCGGGATTTCCGGCTCATCAAGGAGATCACATCCAAATTGGATGTTCAATTGGAAGTGGTTGTCAATGATTTTATTTTGTGCAGTAATCCACTCACTGAAAATATCTGGCTCTCACATGGTCATGGCTCGCAAACGGTTCATCAGAACGAAGGCTTCACGTTGGCCTATTACCAGGTAAAAGAGATTCAGGAAAAGCTTAAAGACACCGCGGAATTACTGCGTTCCCCCTGGATTCGCCCCGAAGATCTACCGGTTTACGAAGCGGCCGGCGTGACGAGCGTCAAAATCGTGGATCGCAATGGAAAAAGCGATTGGCAAAACCGGGTTGTAGACGCTTATGCCGGTAAAAAATACGACGGTAATCTGCTGGATATTCTTTGCGCATTTGATAAAGAGCATATCGAGACAATTGATTTAATGGTGATTGAACGGCCAGATCTAGCCCACAGTAAACGTACCGGTTGGATTTATGATATTATAGACAAAAATGGACTTTCACTCGATAATCAATCTTTGGACAATTTCCTCGAGCCTATAGAAAAAGGAACTATCGATTGCCGGTACTGCCATGATTGTTCCCATTGCCGGGACTTTGCCGGAAAAGCGGTGAAAATTGACGCCGATTGGTTGGAAGCTAAAAGATTGAAACTCGCGAATTATCTTGAGTCCCTGTTCAATGGGGCGATGTATGAAGAAGAGGAAGGTTTCAAAGTCCAGCAAATCAAATGGCCGCCGGAAGTGAAAGATGCTCTGGAAAAGATGGTTCAGGCGAAGCCGGAGTTCGTTCAAGAGATCGCCCGCGAGGGAATCGGCAACAAGGCGGAACAAAACGCGCGCGACAGGGGCTCTCTGGTGGTGGAACTGGAAGATGCGGTGCGGGCCAATATGTCGGAAACGCCTGAGCCTTTCCGTGGTGAGACTGTTAAACAGATGATCGGATTGGGAATCGAGCCCGGCAAATATGTGGACATCAGCAAATACACTCCCGCCGCTCAACCGGCGCAAGCGAGCGGAGGCTCCGCCTATCTCGATGGCGACCAGGCCTGGAAATTGATCGATGCCTTCCTGAGTAAAGTGAACGAAGATCCGGAAGCGAAAAAAGCGATTCCCGGCGGCAAGGTGACAGTCATACAGTATGTCATGCCCGATATTGACTTCAAATATGTGGAATACATCGGCGAGGGACAGGTCAAATACGAAAGAGGCGAAGCTGCCGGCCCCGATGTGACCCTCACTATGGATTCCCGGACATATCACGAAATCATGAGTGGGGATATTCATCCGGTCCAGGCGTCGGAAGCAAAACGCAGCAAGGTGGACGGCCCGGTATTCAAATTGATCAAAATTCAGAACGTCCTGACCCAGATCAACCGCATTTACCCGGCTATAGCGAAAGAGATTCTCAGCGGCAATGGTTCCACTCCGCCTGCGCCCGCATCCACTAAAGTCGAAAAAACGAACGTGCCGCTGCAATCGGCGTACAGGGACGGTGATCAGGCCTGGCAATTGATCGATACGGTTTTATCTAAAGTGAACGGGGATCCTGATGCCAAAAAAGCGATACCTTCGGGAAGTGTCACCAAAATTCAATATGTATTGCCTGATATCGCTTTTAAATACGTTGAGTTTATCGGCGAGGGACAGGTGAAATATGAACGGGGCGAAATCCCCAATCCGGACGTGACCCTCACCATGGATTCCCGGACCTACCATGAAATCATGGGCGGCGAGATTCATCCGGTGCAGGCGTCGGAAGCGAAACGCAGCAAGGTGGATGGGCCGGTATTCAAACTGATCAAAATCCAGAATGTCCTCACTCAGATCAACCGCATCTATCCTTCGATCGCGGCAGAGATTCTTAAATAAGAAACATGTCACATTCAAATAAAATCGCTTTCATCGATCTGGCGACTCGCGAAGTTCGTTTCGAGAACATGCCTCCCCGTATTACGGAACTTTTTCTGGGCGGGCGGGGTATCAACGCCTATCTCGCGTACAAGCACATCGAACCGGGAATCGATCCCCATTCGGGAGAAAGCCCGCTTCTTGTCAGTCCCGGGCTGTTGACCGGATCGACAGGACTCGCTTCATCCAGGTGCTCCATAGCGGGGAAATCACCGGAGACCGGTTTTTATGGCGAAGCCAATATCGGGGGACATTTCCCCGCGTTGATGAAGCGGCACGGAGTCGATCATCTGGTGGTCACCGGCAAAGCAACGGAGCCGGTGAGCATCCTGATTCGCGACAATGCCGTCGAGGTAATCGCTGCCGCTCATCATTGGGGGAAGGATACGTTCCAGGTACAGGACGATTTGACGGAGGAATTCGGCAAAGGGAGCCATGTCCTTTGTATTGGGCCGGCAGGGGAAAACCTGGTGAAATTCGCCTGCGTTCGGTCAGGGCGTAAAAGCGCCGCCGGAAGGACGGGCCTGGGTTGCCTGATGGGCGCCAAAAAATTGAAAGCGATTATCGCCGCGCCTGCGAAAGCCAGGATTTCCCCGGCGCGTCCCGAGGAGTATAAGCAGTATTGCAAAAAATTGGTCGGGCTTTTAAGAGAGCAACCGATGGTGGACCGATTCCTCGAGTTCGGCACTCCGTGGCTTTACGACCTGGTGAACGAGGGCGTGAAGGTGGGGCGTACCTACAACGGCCTGACAAACGAATTTCAGGCCATCGAAAACATTGGGCCCAAACAACTCCTGGAATTCACTTCTGGAAGGCGGGCCTGTTTTTCATGCCAGTTTGCCTGCCGTCATGTGTATGAGGTCAAAGAGGGCAAGTATGCCGGCGTCACCGGCGAAGGGCCTGAATACGGAGTTATGGCCAATTTTGGGCCAATGTTGGGAATCACCCGGTTGGAACCGATCCTGGCGGCCAACGATCTGATCAATAAATATGGCATTGATTCCAGTAGCATGGGAAACATTGTCGCCTGGGTTATGGAACTCTACGACAGGGGCATCATTACCGCCGAAGACACTGGCGGTATGTCTCTGGATTGGTCGGATGACGATGTTCTGATGGAATTGATCGAGCAGGTGACATTCCGGCGTGGATTCGGAAACGTTCTGGCCGAAGGGGCGAAGGGCGCTTCGGATATCATTGGGCGCGACTCTGCCCGTTATCTGTCGATGGTCAAGAACCTTCCGCAATCTTGCGCCACGGACATGCGTTTTTTCCGTGCGTTCGCATTGGGGTTGGCGACCGCCACCCGCGGAGCAGATCACCTTCGCAGCCGGCCGTTTTATGAACCTCTAGAATACCCTGCCGAAGAATTGAAAGAAATTTACGGGACCGAGGTCGCTTCGGCGGCGGACGGCTACCTGGGAAAAGGGCGGGTCGTCCAGTGGTGGGAATCGTACCTGTCCCTCTTTGATGCGGTTGGGATATGCAAATTGATCGGATTAACCAATTTGCCCGGAGTATTCATGTTTTCGGAGTTCGGCAAATTGGTCGAACTCGGCGCCGGAATTCAGATGACAGAGCAGGAGCTATTCGACGTGGGCGACCGCATAACGACGATGGAACGTCTCTTTATCGCGCGGGAAGGAATCCGGCGTAAAGATGATATATTGCCCGAACGGTTCTTCAAGCCCCTCGAATGGACCAATTGCGCACCGGAGAAAATTGTGGATCCTGAATGTTTCCAACAGATGTTGACGGAATATTACCAATGGCATGGCTGGGATACGGAGACCGGTATCCCAACGATGGCATGCCTGGAAAAATTGGGAATCGCGGGTCTCTTCGAAAAGCGTGAATTGGAAATCGGAGAGCCGCCGAATCAGGGAAGGTGAACAATGAATAGAAAATGTCGAGTACTGGATATCGATTTAACCTCCCGGACCCATATGGTCTACGATATACCTATCGAAATGCAAAATAAATATCTGGGTGGCGCCGGTATCAATGCCAAAATCTTACTGGATGAGGTGGATGAGTCTGTGGAGCCGTTATCTTCCGCCAATATTCTGGTATTTGGCGCCGGACCTCTTGTGGGGACGAAATTCCCCTGTTCCGGAAGATTTACTGTCACCACCAAAAGTCCCATCACGAAAATTTTTGCCGACAGCAATGCTGGCGGATTTTTCGGTGTGAGAATGTGCCAGGCGGGTTTTCATCATATCATTGTACGCGGGAAATCCGAAACCCCCTCATATATTGTCATTGAAAAAGACAAGCCCCTGGAGTTTCACGATGCCTGTGATGTATGGGGAAAAGATGTAGTGGAAGCGGATGAGATCTTGCGGGAGAAACATGGCCCCTGTGAAACCGCCCGGATCGGTATTGGAGGAGAGAATATAGTCCTATATGCGAACATCGCCTCATCCCGTACTCGATTGAGTTACCATGGCCGTACCGGCGCCGGCGCGGTGATGGGATCCAAAAATCTCAAAGCGATCGTTGTAAAAACCGCCGGTCTGAAATCGGAAGAGCATTCAAACCTGGAATTCCTGAATCTTTCAAATGCGTATCGCGATACCATCAAAAACTCTTCCGGTTGTAATTACCGGGCTACCAATGGCACTCTGAATATTATGACCGCTTACAATGTGTTCGAAGATGTTTGGGAAAAGAATTACCAGCAATGGGTGCCTGAAGAGCGGGCCAGAAAATTGGAACCTGAAGCGTTTCTGGAAAATTTCTACACTGGCAAAAAAAGCGGGTGCTGGAATTGTTCGATGGCGTGCAGTCTTCATTGGGAACTGAAAAATGGGCCCCAAAAAGGATTGGCCGGCGGAAAAGTCGAGTTCGGACACACGTTCCCATTGGGAGCCAATCTGGGGTGCTTTGATTATGATCAGGTGCTTTATTTAT
>JAHELQ010000405.1 GCA_024644125.1 Candidatus Aminicenantota bacterium
TCCCACCTCCTCCGCATCCAAAAATTCCTCCAATTCAAACCCAAACTGGATGAACTCAACAAATCAGGAGAGTTATCCGAACAGGAACAAAATAAAAAATTGAGTGAACTAAATATTCAGCATCCTGAAGATTTCATAGAAATCAAAGCCCTTCAACTCTTTGAACGTCCTCGCCTGGACACAATTTTAATCATCCTTGGTACCAATCAATGTGAACCATCTGAAAAAATGGATGATGGTTTATATTTTAAAGATGAAATAGCAGTGAGGAAATATGTCAGCTTGTTGATCGCTACCTCTAAATCAGAGGAATCTTATCAAATAAGTGTCAATACGATCCGCGATACAATTTCCAGTCGCATGGTGAAAATTCCCGCTGGCAAAATCCGGTTGAAAGATGAAAATTCCGAACATGAGTTTACTACAAAAATCAATGATTTTCTCATAGACAAATACCCGGTTACCCAGGATATTTATCGTGAGATTACCGGAGAAAGCCCAGGCCATTTTGAAGGTGACGATCGCCCTGTGGAGACGGTATCCTGGTTCGATGCCGTCAAATTCTGCAACCTTCTGTCCGAAAAAGCCGGTTATAATCCCGCATATAGTATTGAAGGGAAAAAAGTACTTCTGGATATTAAATCAAATGGTTTCCGTCTTCCCACTGAAGCTGAATGGGAATACGCCTGCCGCGCCGGTTCAACAGGAGAACGTTATGGCGAACTAGATGATATTGCCTGGTATGAGGCGAATTCTGGTGGACAAACCCATAGCGTGGGGCAAAAGTTACCCAATAATTGGGGGCTTTACGATATGTTAGGGAATGTTTGGGAAAATTGTTGGGACTGGTACGGAGAATATCCACAAGATGAAATAGATATATGGTCTGGACCTGAGAATGGCGAAAATCGTATTTTGCGAGGAGGTAGTTGGCTCAATGAAAGTGATCTTTGCCGCTGTACCTACCGACTCGACGATCTTCCTGCAAATCGGGACGGCTACTCCGGCTTCCGCATTGCCAGATCTCTGTAGCCACTTTCTTCTTTGCCCCTTTGCCACTTACCACGGAAAAACAGTGCCAGTAACGATGGGTGAATCTGAGACTCACCCCTGGGATCACGAACCAGGCTTCGTTGTGATGGGGGATTCGATGTTTTGTTCGCGACCGGTTTAGGTGTTGCGGACTGGCAGAAATATCTAAATGCGCAGTTATATTGGGTTGGAGGGGAATTAGTTTTTGCGAACGGGGGGGGAAGTGTGTGTTTTTGTGAGGTTTGGCGGGAGTGGGTTGACTTTGGAATTTGCTGTTTGTAATATGAGAATTGTTTAGAGGAACTATATTGATCAGGAGGCTTATCAAATGAAAAAAAGTTTTACCAAAAAGTTGTCGTTGTCGAAGTTCACGGTGTCGAATCTGGATTCTAGATCATTGACCAATGTGAAGGGCGGAATCCCCGAAACCATTTCCTGCCCGGAATTCGGTTGCGAAACCGTCGAATTCAATTGCACATTGACCTGTTTGTCCGCCAAACCTGTCACGTGCGATTGCGACTGAGCAAATTGAATTCAGGTCCAATTTTATGAATTAAACATTTCCCCACCCCATTCGGGAATTGCCGGCAATTTTTTGCTCAAATTCTGGAAATGGTGTGCACGTTTTCGGGAGGGCGGGGCGTGTCCCGGCCCTCCTTATTCCTGAGAAAAGCCTCATCAAACCAATGTTTTTTTTAACTTCCGGTATCCGTCCGGCTGGGGGAAATGAAAATTTATTTTTGGATGTAAACCTTTTGCCGCGTGATTCGGTTATAATGTATGATACCGGTTGGACAGACGGTTTCGGATGGAGTTTCAGGATGTTGAAGCGATTGGTTTTTATGTTGTTGATTATTTTTATGATAGTATTGAGCTTGTTGAAATGAAGGTATTGACGGATAGGACATACGATCCAGGTGCGGACGAAGAATCGCTGGTGCGCCAGGCCCAGGACGGCAGTATTGCGGCGTTCGAACAGATCATCGTCCTGTACCAGAAGAGGATATTTAAAATGGCATACGGATATTTAAAAAACCAGGAAGACGCGAAAGAGGTTGTGCAGGAGACCTTCTTGAGATTGTACAAGGCCATCGGCGCTTATCGGGAAGGCAACCGTTTCAGCTCCTGGTTGTATCGTATCGCCACGAACCTATGCGTCGATCAATACCGCAAAAACAAACTGAGGAGTCAACGGGAAGGAGATACAGACAACCTGGTGGGCGATCATTACCAGGTGGCGGAGACCGAGGACCCGGAATTGCATATGGCGAACGAAACCATGAAAACTCAAATCCATCAAGCGGTGTCAAAACTGTCCAAACAAGAAAAAAAGGTATTTATGTTGAAACATTTCAGCCATATGAAATACCAGGAGATCGCCGAGGTGATGGATATCTCGGTGGGAACCGTCAAATCAACCCATCACCGGGCCGTGACCAACTTGAAAAAACATATTCAGGCCCAGGACGGGAGGGCGTCATGAACACCTGCAAACAAATTAGAGAGAATCTGACTGCATATATCTGCGGCGAATTGTCGCTCCAGGAAACCCAATGGATCGCGGAGCATCTTGAAACATGCGGCGCGTGCCGCGACGAGTACAACGAGCTCGCACAATTGTTGGGAAGCATCGATGAGAGCGATCGGGAGACCGAGGAATTGATGGACCGGATGGATTGGGGCGGCATGGCATCCGAGATCGCCGGCCGGGTGCGGGCGGAAGCGGAAACTCAAAAACACCTGGCTGTCGTCAACGGCGGCAATGAATCCCACGTGCGCAAGGGCGGCTGGAAGATTGTCGCTCCCGCCATGACCGCGGTGTTTTTCCTGGGATTGTTTTTGGGGTATCTCCTGTTTTATTCGCCCGGAGTGAACCCTGTGACACAAACAAACGGACCTGTAACCGACGACGTATCGTTGGCGCGGTTGGAATTGGCTCTGAACCAGAAAGAAGTGCTGGATTATCTGAAACAGACCCAACTAATGCTGACCGACATCATGAACGAGGAACCGGTTGGCGCCAATCACGCCATGATTTCCCAGCCAGATTTGGGGAGCGAGCGGGCAAGAGGGCTTCTGGAGAAAAACCGGTATGTCAGCCAGAATCTGGATAGGTCCCAGCTTGGCAGCGCTCAAAACGTATTGGAGAAGACCCGGTTCTTACTGACGGAGATTGTGATGATGGACCGATTGACACCGGAGCAATTGCAATTGTTGCGGGATTATGTCAGGCAGGAACGGTTGTTTTTGAAGATCCGGCTGGTGGAGAAAGAGCTCAGCCGTCAAAATGGAATGTAACGAGGTTTAAGATGAAAATACAGCGTATGGCAATCATGGTGTTGATACTGGCGGTGGCCGCGGCCCCGGCGCTGGGCGACAGCGACAGCGAGCTCTTCAACAAGGCGAAGCTCTCGCTCTTCGACAAGCAGTGGAAGTCGGCGCTAGAAGATCTGGATATATTGATTGATACGTATCCCGGATCGAAACTTCTACCCCTGGCGTTGTTCTACAAGGCAAAATGTTTCGAAGAGACAAACCGGCCGTTGGACGCGGCGGAATTTTACGAGAGGTACATCACGGTCTCGGATAACGAAGGGCTTCGGGAAGAGGCGTCGGTGGCGGTAATCGACATGTACGCCCTGTTGGACAAGAATGGGGAATCGAGGTATATAGATAAGGTCATAGGTTTTCTGGAGAACCGCAATCTGGCGGTACGTTACTATGCGGCCTTCAAACTCAGTTATGTAAAGGACAAAAAAATAGCCCGTAAGGCGGTGCCTGTGCTCAAGCGGATCGCCGCGGTGGAAACGGATCAGGAATTGATGGATCGCGCCAATATCGCGTTGATGCGCATCGACCCATCGTATTTGCAAAAGCCTGCGGAAAAGCGGTTGGCGAACCCGACGGCTTTGAAAATCCGGGTCTTCAATAAACAAGCGAAAAAGGATTCTTTATCTCTCAATATACCGTTCGCCCTGGCGCGATTGGCTCTGGACGCCCTACCGCCGAACGACCGTGAAAAATTGAAAAAAGCGGGTTACAATCTCGAAAATATCATCGACTCTTTGGTGGAAAGCGGAGAAATCTTGAAGATCGAGGGAGACGAAGAGATCTTCAGGATCTGGGTCGAGTAAGCAGTAACGCACAAACGGGAAAAAAATGGATATCCAAAAATATAAGTGTAGGTTTAAATCTGTTGAAAAAATTAAACAAGACAAAACAGGAGGAACGACAATGAAAAGTAAGTGGTTTGTAGTAATGATCGTATTGGTAGCTTTTGTGGCGGCGCTGGCGTCACCGGTGGCGGCGAGCTCGGAAAATGACCTCAAGGTTATAAAAAAAGCTAAAAAGACAGACGGTGAGTTCAATTATTTTAAAGTGCTTGTGACGGACAACAAAACCAAAAAAATCAAAGTCAAATTGACCTTGCCCTTTTCGTTGATTGATTTTCTGGCGGACAACACCGATGGGAAAATCAAGATGGACGGCTGCTCCATTGATATTCAGAAGTTTTTAAAGCAACTGAAAGAAGATGGAGAGAACACTCTCGTCGAAGTGTTTGAAGATGACGAGACAGTGAAGATCTGGTTTGAGTAACTTCGTCTATTGCGGTCAATAGGTTTTCAGCATTTTGGAGAACCAGATCTGAAAACCTATCCCGTGCTTCTCTTTGAGTAATTGCAGAAAGTCTTCTGTAGAATCCGCATTGGTGGCCACCAGGATTTTGCAAAAATCGATGAAGCGTTGATGCCGCAAGCGGCGGCGTAGTTCCGCCAGGATTAACGGCGCTTTGCTGTAGAGTAATGTCTCGGCGTTCTTGATTGTTTCGGGGGTGGATTGATTGGAGCGGTCGAATCCCCAGATGGGTGGAGAACCCTTGATTTCGAGTTCTTTGGTCTTTACGCGGCTCTGGTATTCATCAGAGCCGATCACTTTTTCCAACACCAGGAGCGCGCTGAATTCCGCCATCCCTTCGTTCAGCCAATCCTCCCAGGTGGAGGTGTCGGCGTCGCGCCACCAGATATGGGCGGCTTCGTGGGCCAGGTAGCGGATGTAGGAGGCGTGTTTTTCCGCGTAGTCAGTATCGCTGAGGTCTCCCAGCACAATGAGGCCCGGTCGCGCGTAGCCGCCGCCCCGCTTGCGGACCGATTCCACCAATGTGATGTCTTTGCTCTTGTTGCC
>JAHELQ010000406.1 GCA_024644125.1 Candidatus Aminicenantota bacterium
ATGAAATTATGCGGGAAATCCAAAGAGTTCACATACCGGCACTCCAGGGATAATGGGCAACCTTTGAGCATCGGAACATCCACGTCATCGCTGCGAACGGCATCCGGTTTGCCGGCGTCCAGGCTCCGGCCATTGGATAGGATGTTTAAAAGTTCTTTCTCAAATTTGAAATTCTCGCACGCGAGATTGATGCTGAAATGCATGGCCTCCACCATCCATTGCTCTAAAAAATGGCCCTTGTCAATGCCGAATGCCACCAAAGGCGGACTGTAGTCCATTAAATAGGACCAATCCAACAAACGAAACGCGTCGGCACCGCCAACATCGATCCCCAAAATGGTGACCTGTTTGGGATACCTCAGCACATCGGGCTTGATTTTAATTTTTTCCATGACTCCCTCACATCTCCCTACCCACAAACATAGCCTCAAAACCCCATTCTGTCAACAAATAAATAACAAAAACGGACAGCCCCGGAAGCCTTCACTCTTGACACCGGCGGGGGATTCCGATACCATCAGAAGATGGAACAGATAAGCGGCGACACAATAACAATTCCGTTCTGGAAGCGGAAAGCGCTGGAAGATATGTCTCCCGACGAGTGGGAATCGCTCTGCGACGGCTGCGGAAAATGTTGTTTGCTAAAAATCGAATACGAGGATACCGGCGAGATTTGTTATACCAATGTCGCGTGCAAGCTGTTTGATTCGGCCACATGCCGTTGCGTCGATTATGAAGAACGGGAAGAAAAAATCCCCGACTGCGCCGTCATCACGGCCCAAAATATCGACGAACTCTTCTGGCTGCCGCCCTCGTGCGCCTATCGCAGGCTTCGGGAAGGGAAAGATCTGGAATGGTGGCATCCTCTGGTTTCGAAGGACGAATCGCTAATTCACCGCATGGGCATCTCGGTCCAGGACAAAGTGATACCGGAACAATACGTCAAGCGCCGCCACCTGGAACGCCACATCATAGACCGGGTTCCGGGGCGCAATAAAGGATAGCGGACCGGGGAACGGCTCCGCCGCTAACATCCCGGCTCATTCCAGGCGCAGCATGGAGCGAATTTTCTGGATCGTGAGGGGAGCGGAGCCTTCGTAATGATTGTTGACATTCACATACACCCGGACGCCGTCTGCCAGGAGCTCCCGGATCATCCGAATGATCCGCTCCAATTCCGCGTCGCGGGAATCGAATATTTGCATCCATTTACCGCCGCTTTTCTCTTCGATTTTCTTGCGATCCGGCCCCATCAGCCTCACCACAGCGGTGTCACCCCCATATGGCTTGTACTTTTCATACGTCTCCACAACGTCCGGCATATAATATCCCTGCATAAACACATACAGGACATTGCGCAACTCCAAAAAGTCGAAGAGCCGCCGGTTCAGGTAATTGGGATTCCTCAACTCCAGAGCCAATGGAATATCACGGGGAATCCTCTCCAGAAATTGCGAAAACCGGTTCAGGAATTCCGCTTGCGACGACATCTTCTGCCGGTTGAGATACTCGAATTGAAACATCAGAACTGCCAATCGTCCTCTCATCGGCTCCAGAGTGTCTAAAAACCGTTTGAACAAATCCGGCGACAAAAAATTCCCGTTGGCCACCAACGGCTGATTCTTGCTCTTGTGGTAATGATGCGTAAGGGTAATGCTATTGGGGACCTTCACCGTGAACCGGAAATTCTCCGGCACCGATGCGGCATACTCCGCCGCCACCTCCGGATCCGGTAATTTGGGAACCGGGGAATCAAAGAGCGACCAGAACCATTGGTCCACCTCGACAGTATCGAAATGAACCGCGTATTCCTCGAGATAATTGCGCTCCTTCTTATCGACATCATCATAAACCAAACCCCGCCACGAATCATACTTCCATGAACAAGTGCCGATTTTTACATCCGACATGCCGTATCTCCTCCACAATCTCTCGCTTCAATCGTAAGGGAGTTGCAGGTATTTGTCAAGTCGAATATTCTATCGCTCCGGGCCGTTGCATCGTCGGGGGTGTTGCGATACAATAAGCGGGTTGGAAAAAGAATGAAACGGTATTTTATAGTCGCAACGAAAGACACGCCGCTTGGCCGCTTGCTGGAAGATCTATTGCCGCAGCAACACAGGGAATCCATCGACGGCATCCTCGCCGCCGGCGGCGTGTGGCGGGGCAAAGAGAGACTGCTCTCGCCGACGATGATTATCAAAAAAAACGACACCATCGCCATCCATGTGGAACCCGGCCAGGATCGGGAATATATCATGCCCCCGGAGCATGTGGTCTTCGAAAACCACCACTTCCTGGTGGTCTACAAACCCGGCCGCCTCAACGTCCACGCCGTCCCCTCGTCGTTGCGCTACCATCTCACCCACGGCGTGAACCGCTACCTGGAAGAAACCGGCGTCAACTACCATACCACCCCCATCACCCGCCTGGACCAGCCGGTGTCGGGCCTCGTTGTCTTCGGCAAACATAAAAAAGCCGAGCGCGAACTCTTCCGGTTGGCCAAAGAGAAACGAATCCGTAAATGGTATCGCGCCGCGTTGGAAAAACCGTCCCCGCAGAGCCGCATCCGCGTCCAGGATCACATCTCCAATATTAAAAAACGCACCAGCGCCGACCCCAACGGCAAATTCGCCGATTCCCTCTTCGTCTTCAAACAGGAACTGAATCACGCCAACGTCTATTCAGTCTTCACCTTCACCGGCCGCCGCCACCAGATCCGCTACCACGCCTACCATTACCTCTCCCCCATCCTGGGCGACCGCCTGTACGAATCATCCTACGTCTTTTCCAAAGGAGAGATCGCCCTCCTTTGTTGCGGATACAACATCCCCATCTGGGGCAAGCGATATAAAGTACGTCTCCCGGAATCCCTGCATCGTGAATTCGAACAAAAAATCGACCAGGTGGAAAAAAAGAAACCTTCCGTCGCCATAAGTTAAAAAAATTCTCCTCAACCTTGCAAATTTGTTGCATTTTAGGCATAATAAAAAATACTCCTCCATGTAAGGTTCGAAAATATGAAACGCAACATTAGAGATAGAAAGAATAAAATATATACGCCGGTCGCCATACTGGCAATCAGCCTCATCCTACCGACGTCCCTGAACGCCCAGCTAAATTTAAAAAAGCTGAGCCTACCGGACGAAGACAAAGGTTTCTCCGGTCGCGTCAACGTCTCATTTTCCGTCAACAAAGGGAACTCCGACTCGGTGATCCTGGACAGCGACATCACCCTCGCCTACCAGAAGAAAAAATACTCCTATTCCGTCAAAGGCAATCTGCAATACGAAGAAAAAGACGGCGAATCCTTTGTGAGCAAAGGCTCCCTCATCGGCAGAACCATCCGCTACCTCTCGAAGAAGTTCATGATGGAGGCCTACGTGCAATACGAATTCGACCGCATCATCCTGCTCAAATCCCGCCGCCAGGCCGGTGGCGGCATCCGCTACGAAGTCTTCACCACCAACGGCGACGAGGGCAAGGAGAACAAACTCTCCATGGACATGGGCACAGGCCTTCTCTGGGAAGACAGTATTTACGAGCCGCTGGAGGACTCCTCCAGAGAGGACACCACCAGCTTGCAGTCGAAAAGTTACATCACCCTCGATTGGAAAATCAACGACAAACTGACCATGGTAGTGGACACCAACTTCCAGGTTGACACCGGTGATCTCAGCGTCTTCCGGTCCTCCTCCGAACTGAACTTCGAATTCCTCATCAGCGAACACCTCACCTACCAGACCAAAGTCCAATACCGCTATGACAGCGCCCCCCAGGAAACCGTCAAACCCTCCGACTTCTATCTCAAAAACGGCATCAGCCTGAAATTCTAATCCCCCACTCTCACCGCCAGATTACAGACGACTACAAAGGTGAGCTGTGGGGACAGGCTACTACGCCTGCCCATTGGCGATGGGGCTGTCTAAAGTGTGCTGATGTGGAGTTGCCAGGCGCCGTCGGGAGTTTCGATCAGTTGGTAGAGGGTTTGGTTGGCGATGGTGTGGGGACAGGAAGTGAAGGGATCCTGGTAGCCGAGGGGGATGGAGATCTGCCGGAGGAATGTGCCGTCGAGGTCAAAGCAGAGGGTTTCGGTTGTTTGGCCGGATTGGTTCCAGGTGACTGCGTAGATTTTGTCGTTGGAGACGTGGATGATCTGGATGGCGGGGAAAAATTCCGGGAATTGGAGGCGGTCTTTGAGGGCGTTGTACAGGCTGCTGTTTGCGGAATTGCGTTTGACGACGGCGATGTATTGTTGCCTGTCCCCGGGGGTGAAGGGGCGCCGCTTGTAATTGGGGAGGGAGATTTTATGGCGGGGGGTTCCGTCCGGGTTGAAGATGAAGATGGTGAAGGTGTCGTCGGCGGCGACGACGAGGAAGTCCCGGTAGACGGTATACTCGAATGACTTCTGCAGGATGTTTATTTTGCCGTTTTTTTGCAGGGCTTCGTTTCTGAGGAAGAACTCCTTGCGCTTTTTTAGGGATGGATCGAAAAGGGCGAGGACGCGCTGGCGATTACCGTCGCGGGTGCGGGAGGTCATGGCGACGAAATGGTCGCGAAGGGGGAGATAATTGGTGGAATTGGGCTCGGTGATGCGCATTTCGGTTTTGAAGGTTCCGGGTTTGCTGAAAAACGAGACTTTATTCCAGCTATTGACGACAATATCCGGACCTTCGACAAAGAGGCGGAGGGGTTTGTCCTCCATGAGTTTAAACTCTAGCGGACCTTCGCCGGAGCGGCCGAAGTGGCGGACGAGGGAATAGTCTTTGAGGGAGTGGACGAAGATCTCTTCCCGTTGGGAGATATAGAGATGATGCCGGTCTGCCGCGACGGATTCGGGGGCCAGAAGATCGGGAAGGATGATGGGTTGCGAGGTTGCTCGATGGGGGGTTGCGGCTGAGACAATGGCGAAGATGAAGAAGATGATACATTCATTGATTATTTGCATGGGGATCCTTATCAAAAATGATCTTGTTGATGATGGCGGCGTTTTGGTCCACGAAGCCCGGTTCGAGCATCTGTTTGTGATTGCCGTGACCGTCGTGGATGATGAAAGAGCCAGCGGTGAGGTCGCGCCAGTATTTGGTGCCGATCATGTGCGAGGTGTCCTCAGTCAGGAGGTTGGGCCGGTCGAGGCGGCCATCCAGCGTGATATTGGCGAATTTGGAGGCGATCATGTGGATGTCGGCGGCGATAGGGCCACGATGCTCCAAT
>JAHELQ010000407.1 GCA_024644125.1 Candidatus Aminicenantota bacterium
ACGCAGCCACATCTTTCAACAGTCTACCGGACGACGAAGAAACTTTGAACGAACTAGAATCGAGCGCATGCTCCTTGCAGGCGTTTTGTTGAAAATCCCTGAAATCCACCCGGAAGCCCGCTTGCTCCAGTGCAGACACAAGATACAACGGCCCCAGGGGAACATACTTCTCCGTATTTAATGAGCCATGCCCCCTGTAGCCCAACGACAAAGAGACCAGAGTGATGTCGGCGCTCATGATTCATCCATTATATAACGTCCCTCAGGGCAGAAATGGAGTATTTAAGCCCAAACGCTCCGCCGCTTCGTATTTCTCCTCCATCAATTCAGTCTCCCAAACATAAAAACCCGGAAATACATTGGGATATGACTCGATCAATTTAGCCGCCTCCGGATCGGCGTGAGCGTGTGAATCCCGGAATATTTTCTCGGAAAAACGGAGCGTCCCCCTATGCTCCCGGTATAGCCGGGATAAGGGAAACGGAGCCAGATACCCCACTGTCGGATTGGTCCCCATCCTCGTTACCAAATCCACCAAATCCATGGTGCGATAAAAATCCTCCATAGTCTCAAATGGAAATCCCCAGACAAAGAAGGTCTGGATGTACTTGAAATGTTTGGCCGAGAGCCCGATGACCTCTTCGATACGGGCCCGGTTCAAACCTTTTTTCATCAGCCGTTGCACCCGGTCCGAACCGGACTCCACCCCATACGACACCATGGAGCACCCGCTCTGCGCCATCCGCTTCATCAACGGCTCATCCATGGAATCGATCCTGGCCAGGCACGACCAATCGATACAGAGTTCCTCTTTCTCCAAAGCGTCGCAAAACGCCATCACCCGCTCGCGACTAAAAGTGAACAACTCGTCATAAAAAGTGATGGCGGTCTGCCCAAAATCCCGGACCAACACCCGGATCTCCCGGATGATATCGCCGACGCTCCGGGTACGGAAACGATGTCTCCAAAATGGCGCCACATCGCAAAACGTGCACCGGTAAGGGCATCCCCGCGACGAGGTCATCCCCACCATCTGGTAGGCCGCCAGGTCCACCTTGTCATGGGCAGGCAGGGGAAGTTCATCCAGATCTTCCACCAATTCCCGTTGCGGCGTCACCACAATGCCGCAGTCGCCTTTGTAACTGATCCCCTTCACCAGCGACAAATCCCCTCCTGCATCGAGGCATCTCATCAACTCTACAACGGTCCGCTCCCCCTCCCCCTTTACGATAATATCGATAAAAGGAAAATAGTGCAAAATCTCATCGGCCACTCCGGCAGGCCCCTCGCCCCCCAAAATCACCGTCTTCGAAGGGCATTCCCTCTTCAACCGCTCCGCCGCCAGCAACACAACCGGCAAAAAATCGCTGTAACAACTGATCGCCACAGTATCATACGAATCCCGGATAAACGACAAAAAACTCTCGACGGCATAGGGATTCTCGTAATGGGTCAATTGATATTCCCGGAAGTCCACATGCCGGCCCGCCGCTTCCACTACCGACGCGATATAGAGGGGACCCACCGGACTGAACCGTTGCTGCGCCTCAAACACCCCATTTATTAGGGTGACCGGTTGCCCGCTCAATGAATCCCTCCGGAGTATTTCTCGACGTAAAAAGACTTGCTGACATTATTGACAAACACAACTCCCTGCGCCGTCAACCGGATTTCATCCTGCCCGTTCTCGATCCAATTCAAAGCCGCCAACCGTCCGAGAGTGTCGCCATACACCTCGTCCATCTCTCGATTGAACGCTTCCTTGAACCTCAATTTGCTGACCCGCACCATGAACACCCCATGCACCATAAACCGCGCCATCAGCTCGGAAGGCGATAACTTCTTCCCCAACAAAACCGGCAACCCACCCCGTTGAAGATAACGATGATAATCTGCCAACGAGGGAGTGTTCTGGTACGCGACTCCATTGACATAAGCGTAGGCTCCGGCGCCGAAGCCCGCCACCTCCCGCTGCGGCGCCTCCCAACTCATCCGGTGGTACAGGCACTCCCTTCCCGGAAGGGCAAAATCATAGCCCAGATTATAATGATTGTATCCGGCATCGATCAAGATACGGCGTCCAAACGCGTACAACGCCACAGCTTCGGATTCGCCGGGAAGCGGTGGTAGAGCGCCCTCCATTTGGCTGCGATAGAGCGGCGTGCCGGGATCGATGGAAAGCTCGGGGATGGCGATATGCGTGACATTTAAATTCACCGCCGTTTCCAGAGCCTGTCCCCACGCTTTCGCCTTCTGGCCCGGAAGCCGGAATAGGAGATCGAGTCCCACATTGTGAAATCCAACATCAAAGGCTTCATTCACAGCGCGAATCGCCTGTTCTCCCCGGTGCCGGCAACCCAACATCGACAATACCCGGTCATCGAACGATTGCACGCCGAAGCAGATCCGGTTCACCCCAGTGTCATGCAGCGCCTTCAACATCTCACGATCCACTGTGGCAGGATTGGCTTCCACCGTGATTTCCGCATCAGGGGAGACATTCAAATGAATCCGGCAATGATCCAAAAGCTCGCTTAATTGCCTCGAATCAAAAGAGGTGGGCGTACCTCCGCCAAGGAACCCGGCCGTCACCCGGGCATGGCGCATCGCCGGTTTTTGGGCCGCAAGGCATATCTCCCGCTTCACCGCCCTCAAGTAGGCTTCCACCTCAGCCCCGTCCCATGGATACTTGATAAACGGGCAATAGTGACAAAACCCCCGGCAAAATGGGATATGAATGTAGAGGGCCACCTCGCGGCCCGGCACATCCTCATCCCAGATCTTCTCCGGCTCGATCGCCTGCGAGAGGGGAGGGTAGCCAAATATATATTCCGTATCCCGCTTCATTTTTTACTTTTTTTAGCAAAGGAGAGCGCCACAGCCGCCACTTCCCGCACGCCGTCATCTGGGTCGCCACCCCAGGTTTCCAACTCGTTCGCAACGTCTTCATGTTTGCGGGCAATGTCTTTGAGAGCCGACGCGCTTGCCCGGCGCACAAATTTCCGGCTGTCACGCGCCAGCTCCTTGAGGACCGGCATCGCCTCATCAGGATGAGCGATCACAATTTTGCCGATTTCACCAAAGGCGTGCCCGACGCTGAACCGCTCCTCCCGCCCCCTGGTGTCCCACATCTGGACAAGAAACGGTATGGTGAGCCCCGGATAATCCCGGCCGAATTCTCCGATTGCCTCCCCCACTTTGGTAATGAACGGAACCGGCGTTCCATGCATGGTGCGTTCTTCGCCGGGCGCTAAAAGCTTCCGGGTCAAGGCCAACGCTTCGTCCAGCAATCCCTGGTCCAACTTTTCCAGCGTTGGTTGCACCAGCCGTCGCACCGCTTGTTCGTTTACAGCCATATTATGTCTCCTTTTGCAACACGGCCGGAATCGAATGAGGTTTGCCCCTGTCCCCGGCGGAGTAGAAGGAGTTACTTACATTGGCAACATACAACCTGCCCTCCGCCGTCAAACGGATCCAATCCCCGTCATCCACAATCCAACCGGCGGCCTCGAGCCGTTCGAGGGTACCGGCGAACACCGCTTCCATCCCGACGCCGAAGCGTTCTTCGAACACATTCTTGTTCAGCCTCACAAAATAAACCCCCAATACCATATAGCGGCGCATCTCCTCTTCCACAGTGAGCCTCTTGCCTATGGAAACGGGAAAACACCCGCCTAGAAGCGCCTGTCGATAATCCTCCAGATCATGGATATTGAGATAGGAAAATCCGCGGAAGTGGGAGTAGGCGCCGGCCCCAAAACCGATATACTCGCGGTGGGGAGGCTCCAAACACCAACGGTGGTGCAGGCATTCGTTGCCCGGAAGGGCGAAATCCCACACCAAATACTGGTTGTACCCGGCGGTCTTCAGCCGCTCCTCCAACGACCGGAACATCGCATCCTCGCATCGCCTGTCCCCTTGCGGCGGAATCTTGCCCGCCCTCCGCTCCTCCAATAAACGGGTGCCTTCACTCAAGATCAATGGATAAGCGGTGATATGTTCCGGGCGTAACCGGAGCGCCGCCTCCAGATCCTGCATCGCCTCTTCCGGCCGTTGCCCCGGCAAATAGTATAATAAATCGATATTCACATTACGATGGCCGGCTGCGCGGGCCATGTCCACCGCCGCCAGAGCCTGGTCTTCCCGGTGACGCCGCCCTATGGTACGTAAAAAACCGGGATTGAAGGTTTGAATCCCCAGACTCAGGCGGTTGATCCCCATTTCCAGGACCGCTGCCAGTTTTTCAACGTCCACAGTTTCAGGATTGGCTTCGATGCTGATCTCGGCCTTCGGCGAAATATTCAGCCAATCGCGGCACCAATCCATCACGTCCTTTATCTGACTGGTTTCCAGAGCCGTGGGAGTTCCGCCTCCCAGATATCCAGCCATAAATACCGCGTCCTGGATGGAAGGTTGCCTGGCCGCCAAACGGATTTCCCCCTTCAACGCTTCCAGGTAACCGTCGATATTTCTCTGAACCCAGGGATATTTATTGAAGGGACAATATTTACAAACAGTCTTGCAAAACGGAATATGGATATAAAAACCGAGTTCCCGTTTCCCCCAGACAGCCTCCGGCGGTAATTTCTCTTGAAGAGGAGGATACCAGAAGGTATCCTGCGTCTCTTTTTCCACCTGCGGCGTCACGTCCACCGGCTTACCAACAATCCGTCCAAAAACACCGTTTGCGCCCCGTGCTCCATCAATCCCCGTTGTTGGATCATTTTGTACTTTTCTTCAAATCCAGTGGTAGGATACCGGTAAAAACCGGAAAATACCCCTGGATATTGTAATACCGTTTGCACCATCTCATCGCGCTGGGGACCCGCCATATTCACGAACCAACCATCGGGAAGCACCAACGCATCGCGATATTGCAAGTATAGCGACGACATCGGCAACGGCGCCAACGAAAATAGCCAGGGAGTTCCCCCCAATTCCGACACAAACTCCGTGCTATCCATGGTCTCCTGGAAATCCGCCAGAGTCTCGAATGGGAAGCCCCAGATAAACGAGACATAGACATCAAAATACCGCGACGATCGGGCAATCACGTCGCGAGCCTGCTTCGCCGTGAATCTCTTGCGGATTTTCGTGAGCACCCGGTCAGAACCCGACTCCATACCATAAAACACCATCGAGCAACCGGAGGAAGCCATGACTCGCATCAACGGCTCATCCATCAAATCGACCCGGCCGCA
>JAHELQ010000408.1 GCA_024644125.1 Candidatus Aminicenantota bacterium
ACAATAGCTGTAAATTACCGGAGTGAGAGGTTTTTTGATAGTAATGCGCTTATAGGAAAAAGGCATGTACCCGCTTCCTTCACTGAAGCGATGGTAAAGAAAGGCTGTCGCCAAATCCATGAGAGCCGGATGGAATTGATAGGAATCAAGGTCTACGATCAATTCCGCCGGAAGTTCCAGACGGGCGAGCCCTTCATCTTTCCCATATTTGACCCAATCACGCGCCCGCCAACGGGATCCCAACGTGAGAATCCCCTCCTGCTTCGAAGAACTGGCACTTTTTAGATTCGTTTCTTCCTCGATGCAAGAATGTTTCAATTGGTCCAACTGAATAGCGCGATCGTCGCCTTCCAGAAGAACGGCTTCGACATAACCGCGAGCGTGAGTCAACCATTCACCGGCGGGCTTTGATTCCACCTGGAATTCTAAGCGGCCTTCCAATCGCGACAATATCAGGCGGACTTGAACCTCGTCTGAAGGTCCCACCATCAATGGATAGAGGAAATTGACATTCCGAAGCTCGACAGCCTGGCCGGGCACGGCAAACTGCGCGGCGGCCGCCCGCGCCATTTCGATATATGTGGTGCCGGTCATCACTCCCCGCTCTTCCACCCGGTGTTCGTCCAACACCCAATGGCGACCCAATGAAAAATAACTGGTGTAGATAATCCCAGCATCCGCATTCTTGAGGCGATACTCCAACAATGGATGAGGGCCAGGCTCTTTCGCCGCTTCGGCCGCCATGCCGACTTCCAGCCACGGATCCCAATTGACGCTCATATACAGGGTCGCCCTCTCGCGGTTACGGTATGCGCAAAACGTGTCCAGGAAGATGTTCGCTCCGGTGTAATCCACTTGCCCCGCCATGGGAACGATCGCGTTTATGGACGAACACATAAAAAAGAAATCGAGTTCATCCTCTAAAAAGACGCGATCCAATACGATGGCGCCTTCGACTTTGGGCCGCAGAATCGCTTCTGCCATCTCACGGGTTTTGAGCTGGACAATCCCGCCGCCGGGAACGCCGGCCGCATGGATAATTCCATCCAATTTGCCAAATTGGTCATGAATGGTACGCCGGATCGCCTTCATCCCTGTTTCATCGGCTACATCGCCTGCCAACACCAGAAGAGATGCCCCTCTGCCGCGCAATTCCGCGAGTTTGCGAATTTTACGGCTGACTGGGTCTCCGCCCGCATGGCCAGCCAGCCATTCATCCCAATCGTCCGCCGGCGGAAATGCCGAGCGTCCCAACAACACCAGACGGGCCGAGACTGTTTCGGATAAATAATCCGCCAATTCAAGGCCGATTCCCCCAAGGCCGCCGGTCACCAAATAGACGCCGTTTTCTTTGAGAATGGAAGCGACCGATTCTCGCGCCGGCAACGACGCGCGCTCGAATTCCCGTCTCATCCGTTGCTTCCCGCGGTATGCGATCACCGCATCCCTCGCTCCGCTCACGATCTCTTTTGCCAATTGAGGCGACACCCAACGAAGATGTCCCGCGATGGAAGTGGAATCGATGTCCACCAACTGGCAGGATAGATTGGGATACTCAAGCGGAATGATGTGAATGGCTCCCAACATCGTGGAACGCCTGGGCGCCGTCATAGGATTCCCCGCCACTTCCAGCAAGTCGGAGGTGATAACGGAAATATCGATGGGCGTTTCGATGCCCGCTTCGCCGATTGCCTGGGCCAGGTAGAGCAACGCGTAAAAGCCGGAACCGGAATCTTCAAATAGCCAGTTGGTAAATACGATATGCGAGGGAAGATTCTTCTGCCGAACCAATACTTCCAGTAGAAGTTTATAATCCACGGCATTATCGATGGACATTGCGAAAGAATCATCCGATAGAATTTCGAAATTGCTTGCAGGTCGAACAGAAATGCAGCGAATCTCCACCTGCCCACATAGAGCTGCGGCGAGCGAAGGAGCCAATCCTTCACTGTCTCCAAAAACCAGGCAGAGAGAACCCTTCGTTTCGACATCCGCAACTTCGCGAAGGGGAGCCGGCTTCCACGCCGGAGCGTAGAACCATTGCTGCCGGCTACTGGACGCTGATGGGATCATATCCCTGACTTTAGGGACCGGGAATAGAGTCGGCTGGAATGGGTATGTCGGTAGTGAGACACGGCGGCGCTTTTCTCCGCCGATGGTTTCCTGCCAATCAATAGCAATACCGCGCAACCACATATGCCCTAATTGAAATTCAAGATACTCATCGTCGGCAACCTGTTCGCCGGGATGGCGGAGAGTGTGCAAGATACCCGGAGGATTCCCTCCCCAATTGTGATTGCGGACAAATGTACTCAGGGTTTTACCGGGCCCAACCTCCAGGAACACTGGATTCGCGTATTGGGAGGCCAGGAATTGGATTCCGTCGGAAAAACGGACTGTCCCCCGTACCTGCTGTCCCCAATAGTCTGGCAGGGCGGCATCCAGGAAATTTGCCGTAACGTTTGAGATGACCGGGATAGCAGGAGGACTTATCCGGATTCCCGTCATCTCATCCATGAACGGCCCCACCATCGGTTCCATCATGGCGGAATGGAAGGCGTGGGATGTATGAAGACGGCGATAGGGCAAACTTTTGGCTTCCAGAGTTGCCACAAAAGCATCCATCTCGTCGAAGGGACCGGACACCACACAATTGGAAGGGCTATTGACCGCAGCCAGCGAAAGCGCATCGGGAAGTAGAGAAACTACCTCCTCTGCCGGCAGAGGGACACTCACCATCGCGCCGGCGGGCATACTCTGCATGCCGTTGCCTCTGGCCGCCACCAACCGGCAGGCGTCGGGCAGAGATATCATCCCCGCCAGGCAAGCGGCTGTGTATTCGCCGATACTATGACCGATCATCGCGGCGGGCGCGACGCCAAAACTCATGAGTAAGCAGGCCAGGGAATATTCGACTGCGAAGAGGGCCGGTTGGGTGACAACCGTTTGGTTGATGGGATTCGGTTTATCTCTCTCACGATCGAGGGATCGGGGATACAAAATAGCGGTTATGTCTATATCGGTCCATTTATGTAACTCTCGCAAACATTCATCCATATGGCGGCGGAATAGTGGTTGCCGCTTGTATAAATCCGAAGCCATGCCTTCATATTGGGCCCCCTGGCCGGGGAACATGAAGATGATGTCCGGATTCTCTTCTTCCACATGAGCGCCGAGCAAGCCGGCGGGATCAGTCCCTTTTGATAACATGGCCCTGTATGGCAGTGTTTTCCTTCCAACTTTCAAGGTATAGGAGACATCGGCCAGAGATAGTTCAGGGTGCGTCTCGATGTGGCGGGCCAGGTTCTGGAAGACGCGATCGAGGGCTTCTGGACTGGCGGCGGAAATAAGTAGCGGTTCAATAGCGCGCTTCATACCTGGGACAGGATCCAACTCTTCCTTGATAATTGGTTCTTCCAGCACGACATGGGAATTGGTACCGCCGATTCCGAATGAACTGACGCCGGCCCGCAGCGGAAAAGATCCGCGTGTCCAGTGTACCGGCTCCTTGACCACATAAAACGGAGTGGCGGATAAATTCATTTTGGGATTGGGAGATGCGAAATGCAAGCTGGCGGGGATAAACTTGTTATGAATAGCCAACGTGGTTTTGATCAATCCTGCGATCCCGGCCGCAATATCGAGGTGACCGATGTTGGTTTTGACGGAGCCGATGCCGCAGAATCCGGTTTGCTCGGTATCGAACGCCAGAGCGAGTCCTTCTATTTCCACCGGATCTCCCAGATTGGTGCCGGTGCCATGTGCCTCCACATAGCCGATACTTTCTGCTTCGACCTCCGCCATACGCAGGGCATTGCGAATCACCGACGCCTGTCCTTCGATACCGGGAGCTGTGTACCCCGCTTTTTCAAAACCATCATTATTGATGGAGCTCCCCTTGATGACGGCATAGATGTGATCCAGGCCTTCCCGCGCATCCTCCAGCCGTTTGAGCAACACCACGCCCGCCCCGTAACCAAACACAGTGCCGGCCGCCTTGCTGTCGAACGCCCGGCAATGTCCATCCGGAGATGCTATCATGCCTTCGCGGTAGAGATAACCTTTTTTTTGGCCGATGGAAAGCGACACGCCGCCGGCTAGCGCCATGTCGCAATCACCGCTCAAGAGTCCCTGGCAAGCCAGGTGAACCGCGACCAAAGACGTGGAACAGGCGGAATGAAGTGTGATTGCAGGTCCCCTGAGATTCAGCTTGAACGCCAACCGGGTGGCCAGATAATCTTTGTCCGCCAGATGACCGGCGGCAAAATCCCCCACTATGTCCCGTAGTCCCGATAGCAAGGTTAGAGCTTCCCAATCAAAATGGGAAGAGGCGCCGACATAACAACCGGTTACAAGCCTCGAAGAAAAAGAATTGTAGCCGGCGTCTTCCAGCGCTTCCCAGGCGCATTGATGAAACATGCGCGTCTGGGGATCCATGAGTTCAGCCTCCCTATGGGTATAATCAAAAAGAGACGCGTCAAACATATCAATCCCTTCGACTATCGCCGCCGCCGGCACATAGGCCGGGTCACGCAGCAAAGCATCATCCACGCCGGCCTGCCTCAGTTCCTCTTCAGTAAAAAAATGAACCGACTCCTTTCCTGCCACAAGGTTTTTCCAGAATTCCTCTATATTGGATGCCCCGGGAAAGCGGGCCGCCATCCCGATGATTGCAATCTCCAAACCGGTTTCGTTATGATCGATGCTTACTTCTTCGCTCATTCTCGTTAACTCTTCCTTTTTATTCTATTTTTCAAACGGGCCTTCCCTTTATCGATTTCATCCTTCCGGTCCTGAACCCCTTGTTTTCTCATCTCGTCGCCCTGTTCCGCGGCGAATGATTTTGCCAATGTGTGGACCGTCATAAATCGATATAACGTCACCACCGGTACTTGCCGCTCCAACAATTTCGACAACGCTTCGCTTACCTGGAGCAATGCCATGGAATTGCCGCCCAATTCGAAGAAATTGTCGTGACTGCCGATTTTATCGACCCCCAACACCTCGCGCCAGATGGCGGCGATCTCCTGTTCCATTCCAATTTTTGGAGCCACATAATCATTGCCTGTGCCTACCCGGCCTTCCAATTCCCGTAAACGCCGGATATCGGTTTTGCCGTTTGGCGTTAGAGGAATTTCTTCGAGGGTGACAAAGAAGGCGGGGATCATATACTCAGGAAGGGAATGTGCGAGGAATTGAC
>JAHELQ010000409.1:0-2682 GCA_024644125.1 Candidatus Aminicenantota bacterium
CCTGGAACGCAGCCGTCATGGTAAACGCCCAGGAAGAACTCTATCGAAAACTTCTCGCCATGCGATTCCCGGATTTTGGGGGAAAATAAAATAAATAAATTTGCAAGAAAACCGGCGTTAGCGATGTTCCAGATAATTGAACACTCATGAAAACCCAGGAAACATTTTCAGACGACCAGGTCATCCAGTCGGTGTTGGACGGACATACCAGAAATTTCGAAATTCTGGTCAACCGTTACAAAAACCGGATCGTCAACTTCATCAACAAAATGATCTTCGATCATGAAGAAGCCCAAAATATCGCCCAGGACGTTTTCATCAAAATTTACGAGAACCTCGACTCCTACCGCATGGAAGACAATTTCCAGGCATTTATCTTCACCATTGCCAAAAACCTCGCCCTGAATCTCATAAAAAAACGCAAACGTACTGTCTACTTCTCCCAACTATTCACAAAAAACGATGAAGACCGCCACCTGAATTACAGTTACGACGCCCCACAGGAACGACAATTCGACGACGAGGCAAAAGAGAAAATGATCATTGCGGCCCTGAAACAATTGAAGGAAAATCAACGGTTGGCTCTTGCCCTGAAAATTTACGCCGAATTTTCCTACAATCAAATCGCCGATGTGACCGGTTGGTCCGTGCCGAAAATCGAGACATTGATCTCCCGGGCCAAAACCCAATTAAAAAATATTATTTTTTTGCAAGACAATGCCAAATAGAATGTATTACAATTAGAGAAGAGGAAACGATGATGATTAAGATGAACTGTTCCGAAGTCCGAGCGAGGCTCAGCGCCTACCAGGACCACGAATTGGATGCGGCGCTGCTGGAAAACATAAGCCTCCATTTAAACGTGTGCCGGGAATGCGCGCGGGAGTTGGAACTCCTGGACGCGGTCACGGCTACGGTGCGCGCCCTCCCCCAAAGCCAGCCCCCCTCTCCATTCACCGCGCTGGTGATGGGCAGGATTCTCGAAAAAGAGAAGAAACCGCGGCTCACATTCATCCAATCATTCGTATACTCGATGGTGGTGATTGTTTGTTTCGGTCTGGGAATTTTACTGAACAGCGCGGCGCGGAACTCGATGACCGGCCAAGACATCGCCCAGCAGACCGAGGACGCCCTCACGCAAGTTTTGTATCAGAGCCAAACTCTCAGCCTCAGCGAGGTGCAAGAGAGTTCGCTCGATATTTTGCTAGTGGAAAAGGATAGCGACAATGAAACATCCTAAAATCTGGAAAACTCTTCTGGCCGCGTCGCTGGCATTCAACCTGGCATTCATCGCTACATCAGTCTACCGCACAATCAAATGGAGGCAACATATTGAAAAGCGCCACCAGTTACCCTCCGTCGATTTGGCGCTCGAAGAGACGCAAAAAAAAGAGCTGGAAAGCGTTATCCGTGAGTTCCGGCTCGAGTTATTGCAGTTCAAGCAGGATATCATCTCCAAACGTATGGAAATCGTCGATGGCCTGGGCGATCCCGACCTCGACATCGATAACCTGACCGCCAGGACCAACGAGCTCAACGAACTGGAAAACCAATTAAATCTAGCGTTTGTGAACACAATCATTGAAATTGGCGCGATATTGGATCCGAAGCAACGAATCGACTTTTTGCTAAAGCTAAGTCACAACTGGTTTTATTTCAAAGATGGCCGGAGCTCGTCCGGACCTGCCGCCCCAAAATCCGCAAAAGAGGATAAACAATGAAAACAAAGAAGAATTCGATACTAATAATTATGTTCCTGACAGCGTTCACGTTCAGCCAACCGCTGGCCGCCTGGAGCTCGGAATATCTCGACCACATGGACAAACTAATGCTCCTTCGCCACTTCTCGGAGCAGAACCTCTTCGACGGCCGCATCATCCTGCGCTTCGACGAGAAGCTCAACCTCTCCGCCGCCCAATTGGAAAAGATCGAGTCGCTGCTCATGGGATTCGAGGAGATCTCGATCTCCAGGAATGCCGGGATAAAAATCATGGAACTCCGCCTCGCCGCCCAACTGAAAGAACAAAAAACAAATCGTAAAGCCGTAGAGAAACTGCTCCGGGATATAGACAAAGAAAAAACCGACCTGTTCATCGCCTACCTCAACTACCTATTCGATTTAAAAGAGGTTCTAACTCCCAACCAGATCGGCCAATTGCGGGAAATGAAAGCCAAATTCAAAGATTATTTCCATAAACGCCGCGAATCCAGGCCCTCCGGCGAAGAAGGCAACCCTCCATCCGCCCGGGATAAAGATGAAGGGGATGCAGACGACATCGAAGCCGCGTTCGTAATGTAACGCCAACCAACCCCCGAAGCTCGATCTCCATCATCCACATCCATCTGTTTAAGCAGCGTGACATCATCGAAAACGTCTCGCCAAAGCAAAGGCAAACATTCATCGCTCGAACGAAACCAATACAAACCTGGCAATCGTCGCCGAGAAGCCCTCGATGAAGGCTTCGATGATTATCTGCGGCAAAAATATGTGGAGGGACATGGGGACAGGTACCATCGATGCCCCATCGTTTCAGATGGGGATGATAAACGTGAGGATATACCAATTTTGGCGCCGAGGGTGAGTCTCAGATTTTTCTGCGACGTTGGGTTCGCGCCGGGGCTACGCCACCTGGCTCACCCGTTGGTACCGGCACTGTTTTTTTGTGGTAAGTGGTAAAGGGG
>JAHELQ010000409.1:2692-5195 GCA_024644125.1 Candidatus Aminicenantota bacterium
ATGATCGTTACCACGGCAGGCGCACCGGCAACGACCCCTGCCACTGAACCAGCAGCCGCCACGCAAAACACGGTACTCGCCACTATCAGGACCACGCCATATCTCCATTTCAGACTGCGGATATTTTCCATACCAGTCCCAGCACCATTCCCAAACATTCCCTAACATATCGTAAAGCCCCCAATTATTGGGTAACTTTTGCCCTACGCTATGGGTTTGCCCACTAGAATTCTCCTTATACCAGGCAATCTCATCTAGTTCGCCATAGCGTTCTCCTGCTGAACCGGCGCGGCAGGCGTATTCCCATTCCGCTTCCGTGGGAAGACGGAAACCATTTGATTCAGTATCCAGAAGTACTTCTTCCCCATTAATATTATATGCGTGCATATACCCGGCTTTATCAGACAGAAGGTTGCAAAATTTGACGGCATCGAACCAGGATACCGTCTCCACGGGGCGATCGTCACCTTTAAAATGGCCCGGGTTTTCTCCGGTAATCTCACGGTAGAGATCCTGGGTAACCGGGTACTTGTCGAGGAGAAACTCTTTGATATTTGTAGAGATTTCGTTTCCAGATTCCTCATCCTTCAATTCACTTTTCCCAGCGGGAATTTTTACCATGCGCCGGGCGATTGTGTCTCGAATAGTTTTCCCCGTTATTTGATAAGGTTCTTCTGTTTTTGAAGTGGCGCTAAGGAGGCTGACATATTTCAGGACTGCTTTTTCATCTTCGAAATGCAGAGCTTCTCCTTTTTTTTCACGTTGTTCAGACTGATTGGTTCCCAGGATGATCGAGATCGTGTCGAGGCGGGGGCGCACGAAGAGATGTAGCTCTTCTATTTCGATGAAATCTTCGGGGTGTTGGATGTTGTTTTCGATTAATTTGTTTTTTTTCTCTTGCTCGGACAAATCGCCTGATTTGTTGAGTTCATCCAGTTTGGGTTTGAATTGGAGGAATTTTTGGATGCGGAGGAGGTGGGATGGGGTTCTGCCGATGATGTGGTAGAGGCGGGGGAAAAAAAATGCCAGGAGGGTCATTTTGACCAGGAGGCCAGGATGGAATTCATTCTCGTCACCGGACTTTTTCATTTTTTTGCTGGCTACCCAGAATGTGTAAGAGAGATTGTTGATGAAACGTTTCAGGCAACGGGGATTGTTGCCGAGAGCCTGGTAAATCATTAGCAAGTAAGGCTCGACAAGTGGAACGTCGTTTAGATGGCTCCCAACCATTTTATGAAGCAGATCTGCGTCCGGCGCGGGTAGATTGAAGGGAAATTGGATGATTTTATCGAGGTATTCTTCTCCGAAGGTCTCTTGATTTGGCAGATCTCTATAAAGAGACTGGTAACGGGCGCGTATACCTCGCTCGATCACTTCGCGGGCTACACCGATAACAAAGACAAAGCCGGGGATATCAAGAAAAACTTTGATTCCTTCCAATAGCTCGATTGCTTTCTCTGGGAGGCAGCGGTCGAGGTCGTCGATAAAAACGACGACTTTTAGGTTTAGTTCTTTCGAGGATTTTTCGAGCCGGGTAATCAAGCGGTAATAGAGAGATTCGTAATCTTCGAGCAGTTGTTCGTTTTCGGATTTCTCGTTTTGTTCGATTTTATTTTGGAGGCGGCGGGCTTCCTCGAGAACGTCTTTGTTTTTGAATTTAATTTTTAATAACAGTGGGATTTTTATTTGGGTTTCGAGGCCGTATAACAGGGCGACCGGAACACGGACCAGCTCATCTCCAAACTTTTTTATTCGATCGATTACTTTGCCGGTTTTTGATTTATGCGCTTCCTGGTACTCTTTAAAATAAGAGGCCAGCGTATGGAAAAAGGGGATGATGACGTGCTCTTCCTTGGTGAATTGCCAGGGGTTGAACCAGGCGGTGACGATAGGTAGCTGGTCGTCGGAGGAGTTGATCGATTGATTGGGAGATTCGTCCAGGGCGTGTTTGATCTGGCGGAGCATGCTGGTCTTGCCCTGGCCCCATTGGCCGAAGACGCCGATGGCGAAGCTTCCGTCGCTCTCGACAGACCGGATCATCTCTACCAAACCTTCGCTATAATCGGAATAACCAATGAGGTCCAGCTCTGCGTAGCGGTCGGGAACGACCACCATGGAGCCTGTTTTACGCTTCACTTGTTTTACACCTTTCTCAATCGATTTCAATAATTCCTCCAATTTTTAAATAGAGAACCTTAATCTTTCCTTTCGACTTAATAGTAGTAAAAAGAAAAAAAAATTTCAAGAGATTAACACTGAAATTCTCAAAGGCAATCTGAGGACCCGGGAGGACCCGGGGACAGGCAAACGTTCATCCCCAATGCGCCTACCTTTTTTATCCCACTCATCTTCATGGCAATATTAATTCCCTACAACCTCTTCGGCCCCGAGATCACCATCTTCGGACCCATCGAGTTCATCCGCGAACCCGGCCAACCGGCGACAAAAACTGTCGCCTTCGACTGCCCCGTCTACGTGAAGCAGGGAACCATCACCATCATCC
>JAHELQ010000410.1 GCA_024644125.1 Candidatus Aminicenantota bacterium
AACTCGATCATTTTAGTTAACGAACGGGCATCCGGGTAGCCATTTCCAGCCTCGTAACGAACAAGGGTCGGTTTCGAGACGCGTATCTTTTCAGCGAATTCACCCTGTGTTAATTTTTTTGCCTTTCTTAGCTCCGCTAAGCGTTGGGCTAGATCTGTTTTTTCTTTTTTCATTTTTTTTCCCCAAAATGATCGTTTTTTATATCCATCGGTTATAATATACAATATTGAATTTAAAATTTCAATGGTATTGGCAAAAAAAAAGTTAACGAAATAAATTTTTTCAGAAAAGGAGATGAGGGCAAACTCTTTTTTTTTAATTTTTTATTTGACAGCATTATCATTTATAATTATATTATTACTATAGAACAATGATGAAAAAAGAGTGGAATTTAGATTGGAATAAACAATCGCAATCCATTTACAAAAATTTTATCTATCACTTTAACCCCAAATTCACGATTCTTCCCCTTTTTGCCGGAAATTCCGCTTTCAGGGGTAGAAATTTTAAGATCTTTTCAATTTGACCAGGATTTCAATCCCCCCGGACCCCACCGGGGGGATTGGCCCTTTGCCGCATTGCCGAGTACATTTAATTGGAGGTGCCGGATGATGAAACATTATCAGATTCGATTGGTCTACCTTTTGTCGGCATTGGTTCTATTCCCGGCGTGCAGCGGCCGCTTCCTGAATTCCGGTTTCGCGGAATTCTCCGATGCCACGGTTCTTTTGGGGAAAAATATTGAATATGTGTTCGAGCGATCCCATGAAGAAGAACTGAATCTTCGGATGGCGGAGAGTCAAACCATGGACGCTGTGTCTGTCGATGATTTCTTGCCGAAAATCGTGACAATGAAACATCTGGAAACCCGGAAGGAGCTCATCAAATATCTGACCGGATATGTAGAATTACTGTCTTCCCTGATCGCCGGGGGGGAGCGAGAGGTATTCCAGCGGCAGGCGGTACAGGTATATTCCAACATCCGCCTCGTCAATCTCAATCACGATGCGTTTCTCGATGATGAAGAGCAAGGGATGATCGCGGCTATTGCGGCTGCCGTCCCCGAGGCCATGACCGCGACGAAGCGGCGGCGCATGGTGTTAAAAATCATGGAAGAAAATCAACCGCGGCTGGAGAAAATTGCCGGGACATTGGCAGACGAGATTCAGGGATTGCAGGTGATGCTCAATAATTTCTACGACCGGCAATTCCGGTTATTGGTGGCGGATAGGTGGGGCGGCGACCGGGGCAAGCGTGAAACATACGCCCGGTTGGCCAGGGAGCTCACTGTTCGCCGCGAAAAAATCAATGTCATCATGAATGATCTGACCGCGGCGATGACCTACATTCCCCGGACCCACAAAGCGTTGCGCGACACATTGCGAAAAAACGGATCCCCCGGCCGGGTAATGGCTGAACTACTGGATTTCAGCCAACGGATCGAGGATAACTTCCAGGACTTTTCCCGCTAAGGAGAGATGATCATGATACAGATAATGAAACAATTGTCCGAAGCCTGGGATCTTGCCGACGATCTCTTGCGAAAAAACGGCGACCCGGAAGAGAAAGCTCAAATCAGAGAACGGATGAGGCAGATCGGTCATCTGATGGAACAGACGATGAGACGGACCTTCGATACAAACGAGCTGGAATTCCAGCAAGCCATCGCCGCATTCAAACAAAACCGGAAAGATATCGAGGAATTCAAACGCAGCCTCGATCGCTCCACCCAGGCTATCCGGTTCCTGACAGATATCGTTGCCCGGGTGGATTCATTGCTTCAAAATATCCCCGGGTGATTTTTTTTGGGGAACCTTGGAGGCGGCTCGTTCGTTTTATTGATATTAAAAGGAGACACGATGAAACAGCTAAAAAGATCCAACACACAACGAATGATCGCCGGAGTGTGCGGCGGGCTGGCGGAATATTTCAATATGGATCCCACGATGGTGCGGATCGCGTATGTCCTGTTGTCGGTAATCAGCGCGGCATTTCCCGGAATTTTGGTGTACCTGATACTGTGGGTCGTCATCCCCCAATCGGAAATCTATTGATAATGGGCGAGCGAGCGGGCCAACCCGTACACGATATCGGCGATACCCTCGAAATTGGGTCGCTCCGCCCTATCTCCCGGCCTGAGACTCACAATGAAGCGATCACTTTTTTTAATTTCCCCTGAATCTGTGACGCGATGGACGCGAGATTGGAATTTGGGATCGCTTGCATCGACGCGATAGGATCCACCGCCGCGATTTCTATTTTATTGTCGGCAAGCTCCTGAACAATGACATTACAAGGGAGCATCGTGCCGATCTTGTCTTCGGCCAACAACGCCTGGTACGCGAACGGTGGATTGCAGGCTCCGAGGATTTTGTAATTGCGGAATTCTTTGTCGAGTTTTTTACGCATCGTCTCTTTTATGTCGATCTCCGTCAGCACTCCGAATCCCTCTTCTTTCAAGCGTTCCTTCACGAGATTGACCGCTCCGTCGAAATCCATCGCCACTGTTTTGTCGAAGTAATAACTCATGTTCCCTCCTCCTGTAGTTTTCATTTCCATAGTTTTTTACTATATGAATATATTAAAGCACAAATTATTTCCCTGCAACAAAAAAGTATAAAATCACTCCTGCTGACTGTGGAAGGGGGGGTGCCGCGACGCGACACCCCAATATAAGAAGATTTTACGACTGAGTACGGTAATTGAGCTTGCGGAAAACCACCGGCATGAGTAGAAGGGTGGTAAAGATGGAGAAGAAAATTCCGCCGATGACCACGATCACCAACGGCCGTTGGATTTCCGCTCCGATGCCGGCCGAGAATAGGAGCGGGATGAGGCCGATAATGGTGGTGAATTTTGTCATCAACACCGGGCGTAAGCGCATGGCGACACTCTCTCGCACCGCCGCGTCAAAATCGTCGCAGCCCGCGGTTTTTCGCTTCAAAAAGGAGATCAAGATCAATGAGTTTTCCAGTGCGATGCCCAATAACGCCAAAAATCCGATGGTGGATGGGACCGATAGATAGGCACCGAACAACCAGAGGGATATGACGCCGCCGCTCAACGAGACCGGCAGGTTCACCAGGATGACCGCGATATCTTTCCAGGATTTCAGATAGTCGAACAAGAGAACGAGAATCAGGAAGAAGGTAATCAACAAGACCAATGTCATCCGTTTTTCAGCCCGTTCCTTCAATTCGAATTGTCCGCCCCAGGTGACGAAGTAACCGAATGGGAGCTCGAGCTTCGCAAACATTTTCGACTGCGACTCTTTGACGATGCTGCCGATATCCCGGCCTCGCACATTGCATTGGACAGTGATGTACCGTTTGCCGTTTTCCCGGATGATGGTGCTGAAGCCCTGCTCTTCGCTAATATCCGCCACCGCAGACAGGGGAATCATAAAACCCTCGTCGGTCTGAAGTCTGAATTGCCGGAGTTCGCCCAGGTTTTTGCGGTAATTTTCAGAATACCGCAGAAACACATCGAACACCACATCGCCTTCGTAAACTTTACCAATGGTTTTGCCGCCTACAGCCGCTTCGATCTCCTCCAACACATCCGCCGGGTCAAGATGATAACGGGCCAACTTTTCGCGGTTCAGGCGAATGGATATCTCGTTTTGCCCGGATACCCTCGACACCTGGGTGTCGGCGACGCCGGGGATCTGTCGCATCACGACCGACGCTTCTTCGGCCAAACGCATCAGTGTGCGGTAATCGTCGCCGAAGATCTTGATGGCGAGATCCGCTCGCACACCGGTCAACAATTCGTCGAGATTGTGTTTGATGGGCTGGGTAAAATTCAGCAACACGCCCGGGAGCCGTTCCTCCACCCTTTCCTGGATGATGTGAATCAGCTCCTCTTCGCTATCCACTCGCCAGTGCTTCCGCTCCTTCAACACCAGGATGGCATTGCCCATGTTCACCGGATGGGGATGGGTGCCTGCCTCCCCGCGGCCGATACGGGAATAGATGGTCTTGATCTCCGGCAGGTCTCCGATCTCCTGGTGAATCGCTTCCATCACCGAGACTGTCTCGTCGATATCGGTGTTGGGGGGCAATAGCACCATCAATTGCAGGGTTTGTTCGTTCAGCGTCGGAATGAATTCTGACCCGCTAAAGACCAGGGCGATGAGGCTGATGAAAAAAATTAGCAGGAAGAATCCGATGGTTAGCCTGTGGCGGTGGTAAAAGAAATCGAAAATGCGCAAATATCCTTTCTTGAGAGATTCAAAAATAAATCCCGTGGATGCTGTTTTTTTACTTCTGACTGTATGCATCAACAACGGCGAGAAGAACAACGCGTACAAAATGGCCGACACAATGGCGATCAACAGGGTGACGCCGAAGGGCTTGAACATCTTTCCCTCAGTCCCCTGCAATGTCAACAATGGCAAGAAAGAGAGAATGATGATCAACATTGCGAAACTCAAGGGCCTCAGCACCTGCTGCACCGAGAACAGGATGATGTCCCGGTCGGATTTGTCGTTTTTGAGGGTGACGCGATTGCGGGCGATGTTTTCCACCACAACCACGGTGGCGTCCACCAATAATCCAATACCAATGGCGAGTCCCCCGAACGACATCAAATCCGCCGTCATCCCCAGCGCATTCATCACTATAAATACCGCGAACACCGCGAATGGAATCGACAGGGTCGATACCAACGACGTGGCCCAATCGTTCAGGAACATGAATAGGATGATGGATACCAGCAGGATACCTAGAATGAGAGCTTCCGATACGGTGCGAAACGCCGCCTTGATGATCAAGGCCTGGTTGTACACCGGGACCAACCGTATCCCTTCCGGCAGGCCGGCGTTGATCTCCTCGATGCGGGCGTCGATTTTTTCGATCAATTCCGCGGTGTTGACGCCGATCAATTTCATCAAAATACCCGAAACCGTATGCCCCTGGCCGTCTAGCAACGCTTCGCCCCGCTTGATGGCGGGCCCTACCTTGATCTCCGCAATATTGCCCAGGAAGATTGGCGTGGCGCCGGATTCTTTCACCAGGACCCGTCGCAACGCCTCGATATCCTCCATCAGGCCCACTCCGCGAATGATGTACTCTTCCTTGTTTTTGACGATGTAGCCTGCCGTTACATTGCGGGAGCTCTTCTGGATGTGCTCCACGATATGGTTCAGGGGGGTGCTGTATTTCACCAATTTATCGGCGTCGATGATTA
>JAHELQ010000411.1 GCA_024644125.1 Candidatus Aminicenantota bacterium
CAATAGCAAGATAATCCACTTTCGCCAGGAAAAACGGCGGAAGTTGATGGTGTACAAGGATTGGTCCTATGAACAATTGAACCGGCAGGCGGACGCAGTCGCCGCGCAATTGATCGCCATAGGGGCGCAGCCCGGACTCATCGTCCCAATTCTGGCCGGCCGCTCGTTGGAGATGGTGTCTGGCATGATTGGCGTCATGAAGGCTGGATGCGCGTATTTGCCGATTGATCCATCGTATCCCGCGGCGCGCATTTCGTATATGGTGAACGATTCGGGAGCCCGGCAGGTATTGGCACAAGCGCATCTGAAGGAGCGAATCCAATTCGGGGGGACAATCCTTGAATTGAAATGCGACGCCATTGAGCAGGAGGAAAATCGCCTCTCCGATCGCGCCCTTCCCGATGGCGCGGCTTATGTGATCTACACCTCGGGGTCCACCGGTTTGCCTAAAGGCGTGCTGGTGGAGCACCGGAGCATCGTCAACACATTGCAGTGGCGCAAACACCGCTATGAATTCACCGCTGATGATTGTGTGCTTCAGATTCCATCTTTTTCGTTCGACAGCTCAGTGGAGGATATTTTCACTCCGTTGATCAGCGGCGCCCGCCTACTCTTGATTCAGGAACAGAGCCGCTTCAACCTTCCATATCTCAGCGACCTCATTCGTAAAAACCGGGTCAGTCACTTTCTCATTGTTCCCAATTTTTACAGGACATTTCTTCAAGAAATTCCCGAAAGTTTAAAGGGAATGCGGACTGTCACGGTTGCCGGCGAAAATTTCACTCCTGATCTCGTGGCGTCGCACCGGCGGATATGTCCGGGGACGGCTTTATTCAACGAGTATGGACCGACGGAGAATAGCGTTTGCAGTACTGTGTATGAATTTGAACCGGAAGGCCTGGATGTCTGGATCGGAAAGCCCATCGACAATGTGGCATGTTATGTGATGGACCGCGATCTGTCCCTATCGCCGGCGGGAGTTCCCGGAGAATTGTGCGTCGCCGGTATTGGACTGGCGCGGGGATACATGAACCGGGTAGAGTTGACCCATGAGAAGTTTGTCGATGATCCGATCGTTACCGGGACCGGTATGTATCGCACCGGCGACCGTTGCCGCCTGCTGGAAAACGGGAATATTGAATTCCTGGGGCGCGTGGATCACCAGGTGAAAATCCGGGGCTTCCGAATCGAGCCTGGAGAAATCGAGAGCCGGCTCTTGAGTATGGCGGCCATCAAAGAAGCCGTGGTGGCTGTGGGGAAAAAAAAGGTGGCGGAGGATCGTGAAGAGAATTTCCTCTGCGCCTACCTCGTAGCGTCTTTAGCGTTGGATACGGCGCAGTTGCGTGAAGACCTGTCGCGGGAATTGCCGGAATATATGGTTCCCTCCTATTTTATCCAATTAGAGAAAATTCCGTTGACCCCCAACGGCAAGATCGACCGAAACGCATTGCCGTCTCCTGATTCTATCGGGAACACGGATTCGGTTACGATGCCCCGTACGCCGTTGGAGAAGCGGTTGGCGGTATTGTGGTCCGATATTCTATCCAGGGATATCGGTACCATCGGCGTGACCGACACCTTTTTCGAATTGGGGGGGCATTCGCTGAATGCCACAGTGGCGGTTTCCCGGTTGCACAAAGAATTCAATATCCGAATTCCATTGGCGGAGTTTTTTAGCATTTCCACCATCGACGCGTTGGCGGAGCATATCGGCCGGTCGGCAAAAGACTGGTTCGCGGCCGTCGAGCCGGCGGAGACCATGGACTATTATCCCCTCTCCGCCGCGCAGAAGAGGCTGTTTGTATTGCAACAATTGGAACAGGACAGTACCGGCTACAATATGCCGATGGTCATCCAATTGAAGGGGACGATCGATAGCCTCCGCCTCGAGGATCTCTTCAACCGGTTGGCGATGCGGCATGAGAGCTTGCGAACTTCTTTCATAGTGGTGGATGCCGAACCGGCGCAACGGGTCCATAGACAGGCGGTAATTAAGATCGAACAATTGTCGCCGACAGACGCTGATGGAATTCTACCGGCGGTACGCGCGTTCATCCGGCCGTTTCTTCTGGACCGGCCGCCGCTTTTGAGGGTGGGACTCATCCGGCGGGAGCCCGGCGTCCACATCTTGCTGGTGGACCTGCACCATATCGTTTCCGACGGTGTTAGCCAGGGGGTTCTGCAGGAGGAATTCGCCGCCCTGTACAGCGGAGAGGAATTGGAACCGCTGAGAATTCACTACAAAGATTATTCCCAATGGCAACACCACCACAGGCAAAAACAACGGATTGCGACTCAAGAGCGGTATTGGGTGGAGAAATTTTCAGGAGACTTGCCGGTGCTGCAATTACCCATCGACTATGTGAGGCCGGCCTTCCAGAATTTTGAAGGCGGCGCCCGGCGATTTCAATTACCGGCGCCGGTGACGACGCGCTTGAAAGAGATGGCAATCCAGGCTGATGCCACGATGTATATGGCGGTGCTGGCTATTTTTGTGGTCTGGCTTGCGAAAATCAGCGGGCAGGAAGACATCATCGTCGGCACTCCTGTGGCGGGCCGTCGGCACGCCGATCTGGAACGGGTAGTCGGAATGTTTGTCAACACCCTGGCGTTAAGGCAACCGGTACCGCCCGATCGGTCCTTCAAAGAACTACTTTCCTCAATTAAAACCGGCGCTCTGGAGGCGTTTGAGAATCAGGATTTCCAATTTGAAGACCTGGTAGAACATCCCTCTCTTCACATCACCCGTGATCTCAGCCGGAATCCGCTCTTCGATGCGATGTTCGTGTTTCAAAATATGGAAATGCCGATCATTGAATTGCAGGAACTTGTCATCGAGCCATTCCAATTTGAAAATTCCACCTCCAAATTCGATCTCACTCTTCAGGCATACGAAGAGAACGATGTCCTCTACATGGCTCTGGAATACTCCGCGAAATTGTTCAAGGAGGAGACAATCCAGCGCTTCGCCCTTTACCTGTCCGGTTTGGCCGCCAATCTGGCGGAGCGGCCGTCCACGCCGCTGGGAGATATCTCTCTAATGCCCGAGAGCGAAATGGCACTCATCTTGAATGAATTTAACGGCACAGCCCGGGAGTTTGCAATCGATATCACAGTCCCTCAATTGGTGGAAGATGGCGCTCTGCGGCAACCGGAAAAAAATGTTCTGGTCTGGAATACCGGCTCGACGACCTACGAGCGGTTGAGCCGGCGGGTAGCGAACATCGCGGCCGGATTGGTGGAAAAAGGAGTGGGACCGGGTACAATTGTTCCGGTACTCCACAGGCGTTCGCCGGATTTGGTGGCCGCGTTATTGGGGATTTTGCGGGCCGGCGCAGCTTATCTCTCCATCGATTGGGAAGCTCCGTTAGAACGGATGGAATTCATTCTGAAAGATAGTGGTGCCCGGTTGTTGTTATTGGATCCGGGCTTTGAGCGCGAACTCCGCTTCGACGGCTTGCGCGTCTCCATAGATGAATTGGAGGAGAATTCCCTTCGGGATCGCCCGCTTCCCCGGTACCCGGAAGCCGGCGATGTGTTTTATATTTTATATACCTCCGGTTCCACGGGAATTCCCAAAGGGGTGATGGCCGAATACAGGGGTGTGATGAATCTATTGTACGCGATGGCCTATCGTTGTCCGATGGGGGAGAACGGGACCTACCTATTCAAGACGAATTATACATTCGATGTGTCTGTCGCGGAAATGTTCAGTTGGATTGTGGATTCCGGCAGGCTGGCGATGTTGCCCTTCGGGGAAGAGAAAGATCCCGGAGCCATTGCCGAAGCGATTCAGAGGTTTGCGGTCACCCATGCGAGTTTTGTCCCGTCGATGTTGCACGTGTTTTTGGAAACCCTGACAACTGAAGATTTCAAGAAGATCCAGGGATTGCGGTACCTGATGGTGGGCGGCGAGGCAGTGACCATCGCGCTGGCCGAGAAGGTTACCGGAGCGGGGCTCGATGCGAAAATTGAAAACCTCTATGGCCCGACGGAAACCACCGTGTATACGACGAAATATACTATCGAGGCCGGCGGGTGGGAACGGTCGGTCTCTATCGGCAAACCTCTGGATAATGTGCGGATATATGTGATGGATCCGAAAAATCCTCTCCATATGCAACCGGTGGGAATCGCGGGCGAATTGTATATCGGCGGCTTCGGAGTCTCCCGCGGTTACCTGAACCGCCCGTCGTTGACCGCCCAGCGGTATGTTGAATTGCCGCAATTCAAAGGAGAGCGGTTCTACCGTTCCGGCGACCTGGGGCGTTACCTCCCGGACGGCAACCTGGAATACCAGGGCCGGATGGATCAGCAGGTAAAAGTGAGAGGGTACCGCATCGAATTGGGGGAAATCGAGAATAACCTACTGGAGCATGGAGAGATCAAGGAGGCGGCGGTCATAATCAAACGCGACCCGTCCGGGGATGCTTTCCTGGCGGCTTATGTCGTTCCCGAGACCGGATCGGAGCGGCACGGAATGTTCCAGGAAATAGTGAAGGATTTTTTATCCCGCAAACTCCCGGCATATATGATTCCCTCCTATGTTGTCGAGTTGGAAGTCATGCCCCTCAACCGGAACGGGAAAGTGGACCGCCTGTCGTTGCCGGAACCTGAATTGCCGCAGGCCGGGAGGTACATCGCGCCTCGGAACGAGTTGGAAGTGAAGCTGGCCGCCGTCTGGTCCGGAGTGCTTCATACCGGGGACAGTCCGATCAGCGCCGACGCAAACTTCTTCGATCTGGGAGGCAATTCGCTCAAAGCCACCATGATGCTGGCCCGGGCGCACCGGGAATTTGGTGTTACTATCCCGTTGTTCACAGTGTTTGAAAAACCCACGATCCAGGAATTGGCGGAACGGATCGGAGCGGAGACGAAAGTCCGTTACCCCGAAGTCGCGTCGGTTGAAAAAAGAGACTATTATCCGATGTCTCCTGCCCAAAACCGGTTGTATTTCCTCCAGCAAATGGACCAAAAAAGCACGGTGTACAATCTCCCGTCCGCGGTACAACTGATCGGGGAACATGACATGGAGCGGCTGGAGCAGGCGCTGGGCGAACTGGTGCGACGGCATGAGAGCTTCAGGACAGTGTTTGGGATGTTTGACCGCCAGCCCTATCAGCGGGTGCTGGAGGAGGTAGTTCTTCAAGTCGAACGTATCGACGGCAGCCGCCCGG
>JAHELQ010000412.1 GCA_024644125.1 Candidatus Aminicenantota bacterium
ATTTTTTTCCGCGATAAATTCTTGTTTGGGCTTTGAGTTTACGATAAACCAAGCATCGCTGTTCGTTTCCTTCATGACCAAATTTTAAATGAATTACTCCTAAATGTCAATTGGCATAGGTGGCTGACTCGCGAACGCACATGGCCGCGCTGCTAACTATTTGCCTATGTATTGCTATAAAAATGTCGAATGACTGTGAATTATACTAACCAATCCGTTACCGCACCTCCGGGGACGGATTTTTTGACCGTCCCCTTTCCGAATGTATATTCTACAAATTTTAACACAACTATTCTAAATTTCTTTTTCAATGGCATAAATTGGTTTAATGTCGATCGGTACGTTTTTCAGGTCTTCGAGGGCTTTTTGCACAGCCGGGGAAACGCTTCTATACTTTTCGACGAAAGCTTTTGCCTGCTCGAAATCACCGAGCGCTTCGATCATCAACACATCATGAGACAACGCTTCGACAGCGGCGTGAATTTTTTCCCTGTTAACGGAGAATCGGCTGGTTTCCTCATTGTAGTTGAATCCGCCTTTTTCCATAATGTAATTTAATTGAATGAGGTTTGCCCCGCCGTGAGCGGAATTGGTACCGAACCTGATGCTACGGAAAATGCCGCCTAGATGGCTGACGTGCATTTTGTCTTTCAATTCTTTGGGGAAAAATCCCTTGTCGATCATCAATCCGAGATTCCAGAGCCCCAGTATGTCTGCTTTAGTCTCTTCGATAACAGAATAAAGGTTCTGCAATTCCTGATTGACTGTCGTTTTGACGCCATTCTTTTCGATAATGCCGGGTCCGAGACCATGGGCCATTTCGTGCATCAGTACATGATTGTAATAGGAGTCGAATGAAATAAAAGGCAAGTCTGATTCTGCCAGGATCGTATTGACAATGGGGATCCAGCATTTGTCAAATTTTGCCCGGGCGACGTTTTTGAGCATGACTTTCTTGCTGCCTTTGGCCTCTCTGACCCGTTCGTCATTGGGAAGATTGAAGGCCGTGGTCTGAACTCCGGCTTTGGTGTCGCCAGCCGCGAACACTTCATTCGCCACGACAACCGGGGAACTGGCGCCTCTGCTGAAATTCCTGTATTTGTCGTCGTAAGGTAGATTTTTTTCCATCTCGTCAAGGTAACCCGCCAGGGCGCTCAACTTGGCGCTCTCCTCTTTGTCCACCAATGTGATGAAACATTCGAACGAGGCTTTGTATCCGAACAATGCGTCTTCGTAGACCTCATAGGGGCCGATGACGATTTCGATGTTGTGATCCTTCAAGTCCACCCAATCCATGTCGCTCTGAAAGTAATCGTTGTTCAGCAGCGCTTCGGCGCGGGAATTGAGGTATGTCTTCAACGAGGGATTGTCGATTGATTCAGCCGCCTGTTTCAGTAAATCGGCAGCCGGTTTCAGGTAGTCGGCATAGGCTTCGGAATATGGGATGGCAGAGAGTTTCCCGTCTTTGCGGATGATTGTCGTGAAATTTGACATGAACGCTAGTTTGTCTTCAGGGTGTTCGGTAATCCACTTGTCGAATTCCTCTTTCGAAAGATCCTCAGGATAGAAGTTGGCTCCACTGGGCTTCGCCTCTGACTGGTTGATGAAGGGGATATCCGCGTTTAACCGGTCAAAAGGTCCGAAATTGACTTTGAAGTATTCATAGAGAATTTTGTCCTCCGCCTTGTTTCCGCTCAGAAGTTCCCGCTCCATCGCTTCATTTTTCTTGTAAACCTGCCGGAGGAAAATTTTGTCCATATATCCGGCAGCTTTGACCAATAACCTGAGAGCCTTTTTCTCGTTGTCGCTCAGTTGGGAATCGTCGCATGCAATTTCCACCGGCGCAAGACGATCACTTTGCTTTTTTACATCATCGATGTTTGTAAAATCAGTGATAACAGTTTTGATTTCTGTCATGGTAGTCTCTCCCTTTTTTCCACATGACACAAAGAAAAAGAGGACGATAATAAATAAACAAATAGCTTTGGTTTTCATGTCAACTCCCTAAAATGTAAAAATTTATTAATCTCTTTAACATTTAACAAATAATTCAGTTTAAAGCAAAACTATGCTGTTGTCAATCGCTATTTTTGAGTGGCCGCCTCATACATGATATCCTGGGTACGGAGGATGATGTGTTCGATGTCGTCGAGGATTCCCTCTCTTAGAATCATGTTGTCCAACAGCAAGAGCGCCAGGGTTTTTAACCGGTTCGAATCGGGCTTCCCTTTGTGAATGGAGATCATTTCGCGTATCAACCGGTTTTGCGGATTGATCTCCAGTATTTTTTTGGAGATATCCGGTTTCGCTTTGTCCCCTTTCATCATCCGTCCCATCCGTTCGTAGGCGATGTTCGATGAGTCCACGAGCATGCATGGGCTATCCACCAATCTCTCTGAGATTTTGATTTCCCCGATTCTATCGGCGTATACTGTCTTCAAGTATCCGGCGAAGTTTTCCGCCTCCTTGATTTCCTCTTGTTCCTTATCGTGCTCATCGATTTTGATGTCCGCGCTTTCCGCTGAGCGGAAAATCTTGCCTTTGTATTGACGTAGGTTTTCCAATGTCCAGATCTCCATCTGGTCGGTCAGGTAAAGAACTTCGAGGTCTTTTTTCTTGAAAGCTTCCAGCGCCGGCTTTTTTTCAATCGAATCACAGTCGTTGCCGAAGATGTAGTAGATCTCGATCTGATCCTCTTTCATTCGTCCCACGTAACTGTCGAGGTCGGTATATTCATTTTTGGGGCTGTGGGAAGAGTAAAAAAGAAGAAGGGCCGATAGTTTTTCCTGGAACTCGTATTCGTTGGGCACTCCCTCTTTGAAATTAGGATGGAAGTTTTTCCAGATTTTCAGGTAAGTCTCCCGCTCTTTTTCTTTGAGATGGGTAAAGTGGTCCAGTACTTTTTTTAATACAAATTTGCGGATTTTCTGAATTTGTTGGTCGTTTTGAATGGTTTCGCGGGAGATGTTGAGAGGAATGTCTTCTGAATCGACGACTCCTTTGATAAATCTGAAATAGAGCGGCAGGAGCTCCGGGCAGGCCTTTTGAATCAACACTTTTTTGGAATAGAGATCGACGCCGGGATCCTGGCGGATATATCCATAGATTTCGGAGTTACTCTTTGGCACGTAGAGGATTGAATTGAATTGGACGGGTGCGTCGGAAGAGAGGTGCAGGTGGGTTTCGGGGTCGTCTTTGGCGTTCTGGAAAAAACGGTAGAATTCGTTATAATCTTCCTCTTTGAGGGATGATTTGGGCTGGGTCCAGATGGCCTCCTTACTCTCTATCTCTTCGTTGTCCAGGTACAACGGGAACGGAACGAAACGGGAATGCTGCTTGATCACGCTTTTGATGCGCCATGATTCGAGAAACTCCTTCGCTTCCTCTTTCAATAATAATTCAATGCGAGTTCCGCGATGATCTTTTTTTGTCTCTTCGATAGTATAGCTATTATCGCCTTTTGATTGCCACAAATAAGCTTTGCTTCCTTTCACGTAGTATTTGGTTATGATTTTTATCTCTTCCGCCACCATAAAGCTTGAATAGAAGCCCACACCGAACTGCCCGATGAGATCCATCTTATCGTTGCCGGTCGATGACTCGGTTATTTTCTTGACAAAATCCAATGTGCCGGAATGGGCGATGGTCCCGATATTTTCGACGAGATCTTCTTTGGTCATACCGATACCGCTGTCTTCAATCACCACCATTTTGTTGTCTTTGTCAATTGAGATATCCACGCGGAGGTCCAGCTCTTTTTCATCGACCTCGGGATTTGTCAGGGTCTGGATGTGAACTTTGTTCAGCGCATCCACTGAGTTGGAAATCAATTCTCTCAAGAATACCTCTTTGTGCTGATAAAGGGAATAAACCAGGATTTCCAATAATTTTTGAACTTCCGACTGGAATTCAAACTTTTCCGTTTTTGTTTCCTTTACTTTTTTTTCAGCCATTTTTCCTCCTTGAGCTCAACGATGTTAAATTTGTTGGATTTATTTTAGTGGATTATTATAACACCTGAAAAAATAAATGGCAATAATTCTTGAATACTATTAAGAGTGGGGGCGGATAGTGAAATCCGCCCCAATCTTCCCCAGGAGGGGTGCATAGTAGTACTCTTACGAATTGAAGATCCTGGCAATACCGGTCTTGAAATCCGGGTAGACTACTCCGGCTTCGGTAATGATGGCGGTGATCAAATGATTGGGGGTGACATCGAACGCCGGGTTAAAGACTTCTGTCTCTTCTCTGGCAATTCTTTGTTCCCGGAAAAAAATGACCTCCTCCTTTGCCCGTTCCTCGATCGGGATTTGAACTCCGGATTCGAGAGTTATGTCGATCGTAGATTTGGGAGCGGCGACATAGAAGGGGATATTGTGATATTTGGCAAGTATCGCCACGGAATAAGTACCGATTTTATTTGCGGCATCGCCATTGGCGGCGATCCTATCCGCTCCTACGATAACTGCGTCGATTTTCCCTTTACTCATAAAATAACCGGCCATATTGTCGGTGATAAGTGTGACCGGGATGTTATCCTGCTGCAATTCCCATACGGTCAGGCGGGCTCCCTGCAAATAGGGTCGGGTTTCATCCGCGATGACGGAAATTTTCTTTCCGTTTTCCACCGCTCCCCGGACAACACCTAGAGCTGTACCGTAACCGGCGGTGGCCAATGCGCCGGCATTGCAGTGAGTGAGTACTGTTTGGCCGGATTTCAGTACCACATGCCCGTTCTCACCAATTTTTCTGTTGATTTCGACATCATCCCGGTCAATTTGTTGCGCTTCTTCAATCATTTTGGCCCGCAAAACCTGATAATCGTCTTTGTACTGCTGGAATAATTTATCCATCCGATCCAGGGCCCAAAACAAGTTTACCGCTGTCGGGCGCGTTTCAGCGATGGTTTTGTGGATGACCGGATATTCCTTCAGGTAGTCTTCGCCGGCATTTACAATTCCCAACGCCATGCCCATCGCTGCGGCAACGCCGATAGCCGGTGCTCCACGAATCACCATGTCCTTGATGCTGGCCGCCACTTCTCGGTAGTTGGAATGTTCTATCATCACTTCTTCCACCGGCAGTAGGCGTTGGTCCAGCATGTACACTTTGTCGTTTTTCCATTCTATAACCGGATACATATTGAACTCCTTATCTGAAA
>JAHELQ010000413.1 GCA_024644125.1 Candidatus Aminicenantota bacterium
TACCCGTCGCAGATGATATGGGGCATATCCACAATCACCAGATGATGGTGTGCGGCCAGGCTGACCACCGCCGCCCGCAGAAGCGGCGGGGCGGATAAATCGAAGGGGCGGATGAACCGCTCGACCACATCCTTGACCAAACCGGAGTAGGCGTCGGTCAGAGGATCGAAGCCAGGATCGCCCTCATGGGTCAAATCAAAAAATTCCACCGCGAACTCTACGGATTCCCAGACCTTCAACGCGGTTTTTTGGCGAACGAGATGAAAAGAACTGCGCAAGCTCTCATGCCGTTGAATCAGAGACGCAAACACCTCGGCGATCCGCTCCTTGCAAATCTCCATCCGCAACCGGACCACTTCGAATAGATTGTAGACAGTACTGCCTGGATCCAATTGTTGAAGAAAAAACAGGCGTTCCTGCGCCGGAGAGGGCCGAAAATAATCGTGATCCCGTTCATCCAGACTCAGAGGCGATACTACGCCAACTTCGGCCCCGCCTAGACATTCTTCCAGGTGCCGGATCGTGGGAGATTTGAACACCTCTGCCAAAGGAATTTGAACGCCCATCTCTTGTTTGATCTTCGAGAGCATCAGGGTCGCTTTGAGGGAATGCCCCCCCAATTTAAAAAAGCTGGTATCGATGCCGATGAGCTCTTCTTTCAATCCCAATAAACCGGACCAAATTCCGGCGATGACACGTTGGGCGCGCGTCTGGGGCGGTTGAATATCCCGGTCTCGCGCGCCGGCGTCCGGCTCAGGCAACGCCCGCCTGTTCACTTTTCCGCTGGCTGTGAAGGGTAGCTCGCTCAATTCCATAAAAAATGCTGGAATCATATAATCCGGCAAACGTTTTTCCAGCGCTTCCCGTAGCGTGTCATCGGATATGGAGCCGGAAGCGCCGGATACATAATACGCGCATAAAACGCGTTCCCCCTGCCCGGCATGATGGGCCGCGACTACAGCCTGCCTGATTCCCGCGACCGCCGAGAGGCAACTCTCGATTTCGCCCAACTCGATTCTGTAACCCCGGATCTTCACCTGGGTATCGATACGCCCCAGGTACTCGACATTACCATCCATAAGAAAACGCGCCAGATCGCCGGTTTTATACAGTCTCGTTCCTCCCGGCATCGCGACCGGATCCCCATCCCAACAAACATACTTTTCCAACGTCAGTTCCGGCCGGTTCAGATAGCCGCGGGCGAGACCCGCGCCTCCGACGCACAATTCTCCCGGCACCATCGGCGGTTGCATGGCTCCATCCCGGTCAAGGATGAAGACCTGCACATTGTCAACCGGACGTCCTACCGGGACCGAGCGGTTGTCGGGGTGGACGCCGAGAGAATAGATTGTGGTATAGACCGCCGCTTCGGTTGGCCCGTAGAGATTCTCAACCGAGATGTGCCGCGGCAAACGCCGGATTTTCGCCGCCAAATCCTGCGAGAACGCCTCGCCCCCCACCAGCACAAATTTTAGACTTTCAAGAGCCTTCATATCGCCGACATCAACATCTTCCAGAAACAAATCCAGCATTGAGGGCACAAAATTGACATGAGTGATACGGAAGACGCCGATAGCCGCACGAATGGCGGCGGGATCTTTTTCATCTCCCTGCCGCAGTATCGCCAATGTGCCGTTTCCGAAATACCAACCGAACAATTCCGCCACAGACACATCAAATGTCACATTGGTTTTCATCAGAATGGAGCCTCGCGAGACCGGACACATCCGTTGCATGAAACACAACATATTGACCGCCGCCCCGTGCTCCACCAGAGTCCCCTTCGGCAAGCCCGTGGAGCCGGACGTATAAATGACATAAGCGCCGTTTCCGGGGTGAACGGGAGTCTCCGGAAAAAATTCATTATTATCGTTATCTCCCACTTCCAGATCTTGTATCCGTACGATCCCGCCCTGCCACCGGGAGGCCACCGCCAACTCCTCATCGCTGATCAAAAGCCCGGCATCGCTGTCTTCCAGGATGATACGCAAACGCTGCGGAGGCAAATTCACATCCAGCGGAACATACGCGCCGCCGGCGGCCAGGCTTGCGAATATAGCGGTCACCAGATTGAAACCGCGGGGAAGCCGGACTGCCACGAGGGTTTCACGACCCACGCCTTCGCGCGCCAGGCGATTCGCCATACCTATCACCCGCCGGTTGAATTCTCCATAGGTAACCGCTTCGGAGCCATGGCACAGGGCTACGGCGTGGGGATCGATGGCGGCTGCCCGGAAGAATGGTTCGAGAATTGATCGGTATGGGAAAAATTGTCTGGAGGTAGCGTTGAATTCATGGATGATGGTTTGCTTTTCCAGAGGCGTGGCAAGCTCGATTTCGCGGATGGGCAAATCCGGTTCGTTTGCCGCTTGCCGGGCGATGTGGATGAAGTATCCGATCCAGCGGCGCATTGTCCCGTCTTTGAAGAGATCGCCGCAATATTCTAGCGTTAAATCTACACCCGCTTCACTTTCCCCTCCGCCGAGACTCACATCGAAACGGGAGACGCCGGTGTCCCATTCCTGCACCGGAGAGCGACCGCCTCCAATAAAATGTTGCATGGTGAACAGGACATCGAAGATTGGATTGCGCCCCGCGTCGCGATGGGCGCCGATGGCCTCGATGAGCTCCTCGAAAGGATAATCCTGGTTCTCGAACGCGCTGACGGTTTTTTGACGCATCACATCCAGAAGATCACAAAAATTATCTTTTCTGGAAATCGCGCACCGCAACGCCAGAGTATTGACGAACATTCCGATGATGTTCATCAAATCCGCATGCCTCCGTCCGGCCACCGGCGTTCCAATCGTCACGTCGTCCTGCCCGCAGAGCTTGTGCAACAAAAGGACAAACACAGTGGCCAATACCATAAAACCGGTGGCTCCGCGCTGTCTGCCGATCGCCCACAACGCGTCGCGTAGCTCAGAATCGACGGAAAATCGAATGGATGAACCTTTAAAACTCTGGACCGCCGGTCTGGGGAAATCGGCGGGTAGCTCCAACGCCGGTACATCGCCGGAAAACTCAGACAGCCAGAATCCCTTCTGCGCCGATGCCTGTTGCCGGGCTAAGGTTGAATGTTGCCACAAGGCAAAATCCCTGTATTGAAGCAATGGCTCATCCAGCGAAACACCGTTTGCCAGAGTTTCGAATTCCCGGATTAGAATTTGCAGCGAAAAACCGTCGCCGACGATGTGATGGATATCCACCAGTAGCAGCAAATCATCATCTTCCCCTTCAATCACGCCGGCCCTCAAGAGCGGAGGACAGGATAGGTCAAACGGCCGAACAAAATCCAGCATCGGCAGCTCTGGGCCGGGGAAACGTCGCACTTCGAAATCCACCTGTTCCCATACCCGCTGAACCGGTAAGCCGTCCACAGTCGCAAAGGAAGTTCTCAGGCTTTCATGGCGGCGGAGCAATGTCTTGAAGATTGCCTCGATAGTGTCCGGCGAATGACCTCCCCCAGGAGAGAACACAAAAGGCATGTTGTACACAATGCTTCGATTATCTAATTGGTGCAGGACAAACAGTCTCTGTTGGGCGGACGAGAGCAGGTAGTAATCTCTTTTTTCCACCGGCTCGACCGGCGAGAACCGTTCGCTTCCCGACTCCATGATAAATCGGCCGATTCCACCGATGGTGGGCGACTTGAATATCTCTCCCAGAGGGATTTTTACGGAAAATTCCCGGTGAATGGCGGCTGCCAGTATCGTGGCCTTCAATGAATGCCCGCCAATCGAGAAGAAGTCGTCGTCGCTTCCGATCTTTGATTCGGGGATAGCCAACAATTGCGCCCAAATCCTCCTCAATACGCGCTCGACGGCATTGCGGGGCAACAAGACATCCGTTTTATCGCTAGTTTGCGGCGAAGGCAGCGCGGAACGATCGACCTTACCGTTGGCATTGAGAGGAATATGGGATACCTTCACAAAGAAGGCGGGGATCATGTAATCGGGTAATAGCCCCGCCAATTGTTCCCGGATCCGGGCCGGCGTATCGTCAGGGGGAGAATTCGGCGATTTCGGCTCGTCCCAGACCAGGTAGGCAGTCAATTGTTTTTCCCCGGTCCCCATTTCCCAGGCAACGACCAGAGCTTCTCTCACACCGTCCAGCTTTAGGAGTTGACTCTCGATTTCCCCCAGCTCGATGCGAAAGCCCCTGATTTTCACCTGTTGATCCTTGCGGCCCAGGAATTCGATATCGCCGCCGGGAAGATACCTTGCCAGATCGCCGCTGCGATACAGTCTGTCTCCGGGCACAAACGGATTGGGGATGAATTTTTCTTGCGTCAATTCAGGATTGTTCAGATATCCTCTGGCCACTCCATCCCCGCCGATCAAAAGTTCTCCGAAGACTCCGATGGGAGTTACGCCTCCAGTCCGGTCCATGATATAAGTACTGGTATTGGAGAGAGGTTTGCCGATGGGGATTGTCAACGAGTGGTCTTCGATCCGTTTGATATGGTAGTGGGTGGCGTAGACAGTGGTCTCGGTCGGCCCGTAGACATGGATGATACGCCCTTTACCCATAAACGCCAACGCTTTGCAGGCATGGGGGACAGACACCCGTTCTCCACCGAACAAAACATGCCGGACATGGCTCAAGCAAGCGATTTCGTAATCCACCAGCACATTAAAAAGAGCGGTGGTGACGAAGAATACCGTGACAGCCCTTGATCGGATCACAGCCGCCAACCGGTCCACCGCCTTCGCGTCGTTTTCAACGATCGATACAAGCGCGGCCCCATTCAGCAACGCGCCGTAAATATCGAATACAGATCCGTCGAACGCGTAATTAGACAATTGCAGCAAGCGGTCCCGCGAATTGACATTCAAATAATTGGTGTTCCGCACCACGCGTACGACATTGGCGTGCTGGGTCAGGTTCCCTTTGGGAATCCCGGTGGTGCCGGAGGTGAAAATAACATAGCAGAGATTGTCGGCTTCATGAATAGGCGCAGTTCCTGAGGATTGGCCGCCGGCAGAACAAAATTCCTCCAGTTCCCATGTGACCGCTCCAGGCGAAACCAGATGCGCGTATCGCCGCTGTGACAGCGCCAATCGGGCGGAACAATCCCGGATCATATATTGAATACGTTTTGGAGGAAAATGAATATCCAGCGGCAGATAGGCGCAGCCCGCTTTAAGGATTC
>JAHELQ010000414.1 GCA_024644125.1 Candidatus Aminicenantota bacterium
TCATCATTTTCTCGCTTCTCCCATTGTTCGGCCTGGGAGCCGAAGATAAAAAAGATAAAAAGAAAGCTGGAGAAGAGACTCAGAAACCCATCATCGAAGAGATTGAAGTAACCGGAAAAACCCCTGCCCAACAACCGATTTCATCGGTGTCGTTGGTGAGGGAGAAGGAACTCCTAAAAACCGTACCTCACAACCTGGGCGAGGTCATGAACCTTTCGTCGGGTGTCTATGTGACCGAAGGGGGGAAGAGCGAAGCCAGCATCAAAATCAGGGGGCTCGCCAGCAACCGAATCACGTTGATGTATGACGGTATTCCTATTTACGAACCCTATTTCGGTTCTTTCGACCTCAAGAGCATGTCTATTGCCAACGTCGAAAGCATCAAGGTCATCAAGGGGACTCATTCGGTTTTGTACGGACCTAACAGTCTCGGCGGTGTATTGAATGTCGTCACCCGCCGCCCGGGTGAGCCGTTTTTCACGTTGACAGCGGATGGGGGAGGCGACGCCACCTATTTTATCAATGGCAGCGGCGGTTACACATGGGATCGGTTCGCGTTTTTGGCCAACGCGTCTATTGATACTTCCGACGGTTTCCGTTTCCATAAAGATGGTGAAACTGTACTCCGGGAAGGCAGCGATTATTCGCGGTCCAATTTCTCCGGAAAGTTTTATTATTATCCAACCGATTCCAGCGAAATCATGGCGCAGGTTTTGTATTATACGGCGGATTATGGGATTCCGGCAGCCACCGAATACTCGAAGGAGCGCTATTGGCACTTCAGCGATTGGGACCGCCTGCAGTTGAACCTTGGCGGTATGTTTCCGATATTCGGCGACGGCTTGTTAAAATTCAGAACCTATTTTGTGCGCCATTTTAATGTGTTGGATCAATACGGTTCCTGGGCTCTGGAACAATTGGATTGGAGTTCCACCTACAAAAACAGCTCCCTGGGAGCGTTTATGTTGGGGGAAGTGCCGATGGCGGAATCAAACACGTTGAAGTTCAGCCTCAACGCCAATCTAAACCAGGTAAACCAGCAGGGAGACATCGGCGAAGAATGGGAAGAATTTAATCGCGATATTTACTCGTTTGCCGTCGAAGATCATATCGACCTCTCCGAACGGTTCAAATTGGTGGTTGGAGCGTCGTTGGATTATCTGGTAAAACACACTGAAGAAACGGAAGCGAAGGTCAATCCCATTGCCGGGATCAAATTCACCCCGAGCCAATGGTTCGATCTGCATATTTCCTTCTCCCGAAAATCCCGTTTCCCCTCGATGAAATCTCTTTACGGTAGCAAGACCGGTAATCCCGATCTGACGTCGGAGATGGGAACCAATTACGAAGTGGGATTCGTTTACAAGAAAAATATCTATTTGAGCGGCGCTGTGTTTTTTAACAGCATCACAGACATGATACAGTCCTACCGTGGCCTGGATGGCTATCACAACTACCGCAATGTGGGCCGCGCAGATATTTTCGGGGTGGAGTTGGATCTGCGCAAACGGATCGGATTGTTCGATTTCCAGATTAATTATACCTATCTGGATGCTACAGATAAAGATGACAACCTGCCGCTGGATTACACGCCAAAATCACGGTTGAACTTGTTTTGCGATATCGGCCCCATCGAAGGCTTCTCGATCTCTATCTGGAACATCGCCGTTTCCAGTTCCCAGGCGAAAATGGGGAAGGAACCCCCGTTCGACATTATTGATATTCCCGGTTATATGCTGTTGAATGCCAGGTTGGAAAAACAATTGGGAATGGTGACGTTATATGTGAAAGCCGAAAACCTACTGGACAAAGATTATTTTACCGAGCCCGGATTCCCCATGAAGGCCCGGACTTTCAGTGCAGGTTTCAGACTGGATTTAGGTGGTAAATGATGAAAACGATTTTTTGTGCGATTTTTCTTGTGTTTGTTTGCTCCCTGGCTATCGTGCCAGCGCAGAAAGAAAATAACGATTTTTATGACAATACGCCGTTTATAGCTATGGAAGGAATCGATATCGAAGTGGCCGGAGAAGTGGTCAATCCCGGGAAAGTTGATTTTAAACAACTTCCGCTGCGCACACTGAATGTCAGTGAGGCGGTGGTGACCAAAGATGGGCAGAAATTCGTGGGATCTTATACTTACCGCGGGTATTCGCTCTTCGATATCATCAAGGAACGGTTTGTCGATAAAAAAAATGAAAAAGAGTTCGAATCCATCATCGATTTGCTGGTGTCGGTGGAGAACAAACAGGGAGGCAGGGTTGTGTTGAGTTGGGGAGAGATATACTATCCAACGGCGTTACACCGCATATTGGTGGCTACCGAGGTCGCCCGGATCGTTCCCTCAAGGACAAAAGAACAATGGCCATTGCCCCGGAAGGCGAAGCTCGTGTGCGGCAATGATTTGTTTGCCAACCGCAATATCGAGTCGCCGGCAAAAATAACCGTGTTTGCTCTGCCAATGAGTTTCAAGGTGGACCGCGGACTCGATCCGCTTTATTCAGGCGCCATTGCCGTTTACAAAAATGGCGAGAAGGCGGGTTCGATCGAAGAATTGGATAAGGGGCTTTCCGAAAGGGAGTATCCGTCGGTTTTTTATGGCCGTGGGAAGGGTTTCCACGGGATTAAAAATTTCAAAGGCAATATGTTGCGTCAGGTTTTGGCGCAGTATATGGACGTCAATGATACAAATTTGCAGAAGGTCTACCTGGCGGTCGCGGCTGCGGACGGATATCGCGTGGCGATTTCCTTCGCTGAATTGTTCAACCGGAACGACCAGGCGGAGTTCTTGATCTACGCAACCCAAAAGAATGAGGATGCCGGCCGATTTAAATTGTTTCCGGCGCCTGATTTTTTTAGTGATCGAGCTGTGAAGGCGATCTCCAGCATCCATTTCCTGACTGTCGATTAAAATTTATTTATCCTTCAGAAAAAAATATGGGCCGGGCCTCGTGTCCGGTTCTTCTCTTTATGGAAGAATTGGTATGTTTTTTGGCTTATCCCATTGCATTTTTTTCAGTTAAGGTATAAAATATCATTTATTAAAATTTTGTGACGAACATGACAATACCAAATATAATAACGATTCTCAGGATTCTTTTGGTTCCGATATTTTTGGTGTTTCTGCTTACTGAAATGGAGAACAAAGAGATCATTGCATTCGCTATCTTTATCATTGCGGCTTTGTCCGATGCCATTGATGGATATCTCGCCCGCAAATACGACCAGGTTACGCCTTTGGGCAAATTTCTGGATCCTCTAGCTGATAAATTGCTGATCGCCGCTGCTTTACTGGCTTTGGTCTATTTACAGGTTGTGGAGACATGGGTGGCGTCCATTATCATTTTAAGGGAAATTTTCATCACCGGCTTCCGTTTCTATTTTCTAGTGCAGGACAATGTGTTTTCCGCCTCCTGGATTGCCAAGAAAAAAACGTTGATGCAGATTATCGCGGTATCCATCTTAATGTTGTATCCCAAACTGCCGTTCCCGGATATTTTTTTCAAAATCGGTACCCTCACTCTTTATGTAGCAGTTTTTTTGACGGTGTACAGCGGCGTCGAATATGTGGTGAAATACTCCAAAAGCATCAAGGGTTAGGAGGATGCCTTACAAAAAGTTTCCGCTACTTAACCGTAAAAAAATCAAGACCATTTCTATTAACGAGCGTAGGTCGTTGGTTCATGTGGATGACTTTGCTCGACCCGTGCTTCCGGGAACTGATTTCAACTCGTTTATCCATTGCCTGCCCAATTTTCTGGGAGCGAAAGATCTGCTGGAATTTTGCGGGCATGTCAAGATGGCCAGAAAACGGGATAAGCCGATTGTCTGGGCAATGGGCGCTCACACGGTCAAGGTGGGCTTGAACCCTATTTTAATTGATTTGATGGAACGGGGTTGGGTTTCCGCCGTCAGTGTGAACGGCGCTTTTATGATCCATGATTTCGAGATCGCCCTATGCGGGCAGACATCCGAGGATGTGTCGGCAAATCTCCACGATGGCCACTACGGCAATACCGAAGAAACGGGCTTGTTTTTGAATGTGGCGTTGAAGCAGGGATTGGAGCACGGAATGGGGGCGGGTGAAGCGGTGGGCCGCTATTTGGTGGAGGCGCAATTCCCATACAACCATGTAAGCGTTCTGTCCAACGCCTATAAATTGAACATTCCGGTGACTGTGCATCCTGCCATCGGTACCGATTTCATTCACTTCCATCCCAACTTTGACGGGGCCGTGACCGGAGCCCTCGCGGAACGGGATTTTTTGTTATTCGCTTCAATTGTATCCCATCTGCCGGACGGAGGAATATTTCTCAATATCGGTTCGGCAGTCGTCCTTCCGGAGGTCTTTTTAAAGGCCGCCGCTTTTTGCCGCGCTCAAAAGATCGTGTTGCATGATTTCTATTCCGCGGTGTTCGATTTTATCCGTCATTACCGCGCCAGTGAGAATGTGGTAAAACGCCCGGTGGCAAATGGCGGCAAAGGGTATTATTTTATAGGACAACATGAGATCATGATTCCGCTTTTGGCGGCTATTATTCTCAACTCTTGATAAAATACGATTCTTGTGATACATTTGGGGCATGAACATCCGCTTCGCTAACGATGCCGCCGGTCAGTTGGACATGATGCGTATGGCGGCAATCCCACAATCGGGCTTTATCATCGGAGATACTATCGGGAAATTCATCATTGTCAGGAATTTTGTATCTGTGCCGTTGGATAGTGGGCATATCGACGAATTGTACTCGGAGGCGTTGGGAAAGTTTGGCGCTTACCTTCAGGGAGTGTTTTTCATCGGTTGCGAGCCCGGTAGCGACGATTGGTTTTGCGAAGATCTCGTGATGGTGGCGAACCACGGCCGGCTGGAGTTTTTCATGTGCCGGGCGTGCTCTGGAACCCAACGGATGCAACAGATTCTGGACTGGGAGGAAGATTAACAATATGGATAAATATTCGCAGCGCCAAAAACAGGAATTGTTGGGATTGGCCCGGCATACCATTGTCTCTTATATCGAGAGAGGAGTCCGGGAATTTCCTACGAATTCCGATCCCGCGTTCGAGGCCAAACGCGGTGTGTTTGTCACCCTGCATATGCAGGGGGAGTTGAGAGGCTGCATCGGTTATCCTTTACCCATCAAGCCGTTAA
>JAHELQ010000033.1:0-3676 GCA_024644125.1 Candidatus Aminicenantota bacterium
TTCTTTTAATTTCAGCGTATCGTACCCGAATGCTTCACCGTCGATACAATCAAAACCGATACACAGACTGCCGGTAATGATCACATCGTCGTAATGCAGAACATCCAGAGGCGTGTTGACCGCTTCGCTTCCGGTATTCGGAATGACGATACTACCGCCTTGAACCATAAAATTACCGCTCTGCACCAGCGGTTCCACAGAGGCTTCGCGGCTGATTAGCTTTGAACTCTGGGCATCGGAACCTTCAGGGCGGATCTGGTCGGCCGAAGCCTGGATCGCCCGTATTTCAAAAGAATAAGATCCATCCAAAGCATTTGCCGGAAGTCCAACCATAGGATCTGAGCCGGACTTGAAAATTTTTTCCAATACCGCGCCGTCGGGGCTGGATATTCTCAATACCAATTTGCTGTAAGCCACTTTCGGTTGGAAATGGATAGACTGAGATCCAATCACAACATCAGTGAAATCTGCTGCAAAACCAACTGCAGTAAAACAAAAGATCATCATTAAAACCGCAACGAATGTTGCCAGGCTTCCTTTTTTTCCTTTCATAAAAGTCTCCTTTCTCTCTAGTTTTTGAATATGATAATTTCTTCCCCAATGAATGGGGCCATTGAAACATATATTCTCAGTCAATAGCCGTTCCAAATGGCCTGGAAACATCACAAAACTCCATGGCACTTCCATTTTATCCAATCAATATAAAAAATGCAATAGTATCGGTGGTTTTTTACTTATTATTATTTTTTTCACAGATATTTATACAATCAATCCCCCGCGCCCGTACCGCGCCCGTCCCTATTCTCTACCTCTTTTTATTGTCGTCCATTGCCGAACTATGCTAAAATAGAAAACTCGACCAATCAAGGAGCTGGCGAATATGAAGAAAGCCGAACAATTAGAAAAGGCAGCGCTGGAATTGATAGAAGGAGTTGCCAGACTGACATTTTCACTTCCGATAGCGGTCGTGTACAATCCTCTGGAATATGCATGGGAAAGTTATCGAAAATATCTCGAATATTATGGTAACTCACAAAAAAAAATACTATTTTTGGGAATGAATCCCGGCCCCTGGGGCATGGCCCAAACGGGCATTCCGTTTGGAGAGATTCAAGCGGTGCACTATTGGTTAAACATTACCGCCCGAGTGAAGAAGCCTGCGATAGAACACCCCAAACGGCCAATCACAGGTTTTGATTGCAAAAAATCAGAAGTCAGCGGACGTAGACTTTGGGGCCTTTTTAAAGACAAATTCGGCACCGCAGAGAATTTTTTCACCGCACATTACGTCGCCAATTATTGCCCTCTGGTATTTATGGAAGAAAGCGGACGTAACCACACGCCGGATAAAATAAAAAAAGATGAGCGTATGCCGCTCCTTTCGTTATGCGATCGGCATTTGCGGCAAACCGCAGAGATTCTTGAGGCGGAATGGATAATTGGAATCGGAGGGTTCGCTGCCAAATCGGCAGAACAGGCATTATCGGATACTTCAGTAAAAATCGGACAAATTCTGCATCCCAGTCCAGCCAGCCCGGCCGCCAACCGGGATTGGGCCGGGAAAGTCTTTGAACAATTACATGAACTGGCGTTATGGGACTGAGAGACATCTCTCTTGTCACATATCTTTCAATGTCTCGATCAGGAGTTTGACGGTCTCAGCCTCTATGGACTGCGAATCCAGCTTCAGAAATATTTCAAAATGTTTGAGCGCCTTTTTTTTATCCCCAAAATCCATGAACGAGTATCCCAATCGTAAGTGCGGCTCCCCCCATTTGGGTTTTATCTCGGCCGCCAGAGCAAAATAACTGATAGCCTCCGACAATTCGCCCTTTTCCAGGCAGAACTCACCCAGTTTTATCGCCAGCATGTGGAATTCATTTTTTTTTATCAGCTCCAGTCCGCCTTCGATCAAATGAGCGTTTTTTTTCATCACCTCAATGGTCACCTGGTCGCTGAGCGCCAACTCCCCTTTTTTTAATACAAAAGATATCTTTGGGTTCTTCTCAAGCAACAGTACATCCATTTCCTTCTTTAGCGTTGCGAAATTATTGTGGGAGATTGTAAACTCCCACCGGCCATGACCGATATTCAGAAATACCCATTCTCCGTGCGAATCGGTACTGGTGAAGAATTTGACATCGCTGCCTTCGGCATTGGAAGGTTGATAGTCCAGTTTTCTGAATCGAACCATTTGGCCTCCAGAAAAACCTGCCACAAAACGTATTTCCACTTTTGCTCCAGACACCGGTTGATTGAGTTCATCTTTCACATCCCCGGTAATTCTAATTTTCCCCCGTCCGCTCTGAGGATAAAGGAGAGTAACAGGGACCAACCAAAATAACATGACACAAACGGCGCATACGAACCGGCCGCGCTGAATTGGTAATCTCGACAGGCGAATCATTCAAACCTCCATAAACAGGTACATAATACTCTACGGTACTTTTGAGTAAAAGTGGAAATCTTTTATTCATTTATGGTATACTCTACACCTGAAATAAAAAAAATGAGGTAATCCATGGAAACGTTATATGCTGCCTATTCGGTCGCTCCGGCGCTTCGCAAAAAAGAGGAAATTTTCGAGAATGTGAAAATCAATTGGTTCATCATCGATAAAGTGGAACCAACAATCCCTTATGAATACGTGATTGCGGAATACTGGACCATGCCGACAATTCACCGCAATGACGCTGAGGTTTTTGTAAAAGAATTGTTTACATTTGAGGAATTGCAGCAATTAAGACTATTTCTTAAAGAGCAGAAAAACTTAGAGATGGAATTCGAAGAGATAAAAATCCCGGTAGTTGGAAATGTAAAACCCTGGAAACACAAATCCGAACTTCCTGGAAGCGGTTATTACCGTTTACATACAAAAGACACATATTATTTACCATTCAAAGTGGAAGGTTACTACAATATACAATACTCCGACCAACAAATCGTCCCGGATAACCAAAAAACCGTCATATCCAGAACTTTGGGCAAAGAATTAGAGGAGCAACTGCAAAAAAAGTACTTTGATGGTTCCGATTATTAAAAAGACCGGAATCTCCATTTCCTTGTTTTTTTGAGGTTGAACATGCTTGATTCAAAAAAAGACCGTTTCCTGGCGGAAGCGAGAAGAATAGGCGATCAATTGATCGATATCTCTCAAAAAAGCGACCGGGGACTCTATTGGCACACCTATGGAATAGAAAAAAATAATTCGGTATCTAAAAACCTTATGGATAATATCGTTTTGGGAACAGCAGGACCGGTCCTTTTTTTCACTGAGCTTTTCAGTCAAACACAAGAAAAAAAATATCGCGACGCCGCCATCGACGCTTCACGGTGGCTTGTACACCTCTGCAACGAAGAGCCGTCGGCTTTCTACAGTTTTAATACCGGACGAATGGGCGTCGCGGTCGCACTGCAGAAAGTGTCGAGAATCGGCAATGACAGCGTTTTCCTGAAGGAAGCGCTCCATATCGCCAAATCCTGCGATGATTTTTTCGAAGACTTCCGTCTGGTCTCGACATGGAATAATGGAGCGGCAGGAACAATCGTAGCTCTCCTTCACCTCCACAACGAAACCGGCGAGCCATGGCTCCTTGAAAAAGCGGGACTCTTCGCTTCCTACCTGATCAATGAAAGTTTTATGGGAAAAGCGGGATTATATTGGGACCGTTCCCAC
>JAHELQ010000033.1:3686-19870 GCA_024644125.1 Candidatus Aminicenantota bacterium
AAAACATCAATGGATTATGCGGATTCGCCAACGGAGCGTCTGGAGTGGCGTTCGCTTTTCTTGAACTAGGCAGATATACTGGAAACGAAGCCTTCTTCTGGTTGGCGCACCAGGCATTTTTGTATGAATCTCAATATTTTAATCCAGCAAATAATAATTGGCGGGATTTGAGGAAAGTGTTCCGGAAATATGAAGATTTCAAAGAGCACATCCTCCATTTTCAAAACAACGATATCGAATTCTTCTTCGACGGAACATACGGAACATCATGGTCATACGGCGCAGCGGGAGTAGGCATGGCTCGTTTGAGAGCGGTTGAACTTTCCTATGATGAGACGCTGGCTGTCCAGGCGCGCCAGGCCATAGACACTGCGCAAAAAACGCCGGCTGAAGGGCGGGGAATATCGTCATTATATTCGTTGTCCGAAGGTGGCGGCGGAGTGATGGATCTTTTGATCAAGGCCGCAGCGGTATTAGACGAACCAGATTACCTGAACCGGGCGGTACAAATCGCCGACAGGGCCCTGGAGCAAAGACAAAAGCAGGGATATTACAATTCTGCACTGATGTACAAAGAACCTGAAGGCGATAACAGTCTATTTTTGAGCTCTCCGGGAATAGGATATATGTTTCTCCGACTCATAGATCCCCGACATGTGCCGTCTGTGTTATTGCCTGAAGTGGGGGGATATGGTTCGGCGATTAGAAAACCGGAACAATCCATGCTCCCGCCGTCATTATCATTGACTCTCCCGGACATAAAGCGTAGAATCCTGGGACGCCATTATCCCCGTACCCTGGAAGCGGCCGAAAGCGTCATCCCTTCCCTGCGGAGGTATTTTTTTGAGACGGAAGGCAGAGATTTTACCGAATATGCACATAACGAAATCTCCGGTTTACCGCCGGAACAGAGCGGTTTGATGCAGGATATATTCAAACTGGAACAAAAAAAGAGAGAGATGGATTTAGCGCATTCAAGCCATGTCATGCTCCACGTGAAGCAATTGATAAGAGCAAAAAATGCGGAAACCTGGAATCAAATAGATGTACACGATATCGAAAACGTAACGTTCGTCCTCCAGGGCGATCTGGCAATGTATGAATGCGCACATAGCGACGATGTCTATCTGCTGATTCCGACAGCATACGGGATCGTGGAAAACCCCCTCTCGCCATTCACCCTCGCTATTCTTCAATCATTCCTATCCCCAACTCCGGCAAAACAGGTGATCACCCAAACGATGGAATTATTTGAAGAATTGACTGGCGACGAAGCGCAATCGTTGAAAGAAAAAATTCTGGAACAGATACGGTTGACGATTGAGGCTGGATTTATTGTCGAAGCCTGATTATGCCGCCTCCTTGGAGGCGGCCATACTATAAAAGAAAAAAGATAAGTTACAAGAAATAGAATTCGCTAATCGAAAACAACATCACAAACCATATAGCGCGAACCGGAACAATACGCGTCACAGCTAACACAGGTCCAGGGCAATCCGCCTTTAACCTTTGCTTTCTCCTCGTCTTCAAGAGCAGTGACAAAACTCTGAACTTTGAGATCTTTGAGATTTAAATTTTTGGACATCTTTCCTCCTTGAAATTTTTTAAGTTCCCTCGTATTGCAAAAATATTTGGCATCACATTCCACTATAACTAACTCAAAATAGAATGTCAATAAAATTTTTATAGGAAAAAAAAGGCCGCCCCCTGGGGGCGGCCATAAAAAAAATTACGATCGCATTGAACCTAAATTAGCTACAGACGACATAGACAGAACCGGAGCAGTCATAATGATCGCAGGTCAAGCAGGTATATTTATATCCCCCTTTAACCCTGGCTTTCTCATCATTATCCAGCGACGTGACAAAGCTCTGAATTTTTAGATCATTGAGATTCAAATTTTTTGACATATAATCCTCCTAATCATAATTGTTTCATTTCCTTACAATTTCAAAAAATTTACATTAACGGGGTTTACTAAAACCTTCAGAAATAGACTTGATATGTTTGTAACGCTACATTATTGCACATAGTACCGGTATATCTCTATTTGAGAAGCGAAAAAATTTAACTTAAACCATAGTTTAACAAACAAATACGCTTGATGCACCAAAAACAAGACTAGAATCAACATCATGGAGTTGCCAGGAATAAAACGCTCTATTTCAAGGTAAACCAGGGACAACATCACAAGCGATACCGCAAGCAGAAGATACAACCCCCATGTTTTCCAGAAGCGGCGTCCGACAAATTTTACGGTACGCCACCACTCTTTGAACACAGAAGTCTCATGACGTACGACAACTCCTATTTTTGCATAATCCATCAGCATGTTGACCAGAGAAAAACTGAGCAGGAACACAATCATCTTGATATTTTTGGCAATCAGACCGGGCCACTGAGTCGCCGCGTTTTCGGTAAATATATTCAGTATCGCGCCAGTAATCCCATTGATGATTCCGAGAACCAATATATAGGCGGGAATCGAGATTAGAAACAGTTTGAAAAACCTCCAGAAATAGGCTCCGCAATCACTGAAAAATGCTTTTAATGTAACCGGTTCCGCTGCTTCGATCAACCGACCGACAATCCCTCCATTCAAAAAAATATAGAGGAGAAAGAAAAGTATTGCAGGGAACAATATTCCATTACTTAGAGTTAAGCCATTTTCCATTGCCTGGTAGACTAAATCGCCAAGCCACAGGAAATTCACCTTTTGGAGCACCGCGTCGCCCATCAATGAACGTGACAACCCCGCGGAAAAATAATGAAAAAACGGTACCGCCAGCAATAAGGCGAACAGGATGTTTACCACCCACAGATAGACAATTACCCTACTCTTCCTGCCGGTTAACAAAAATCCATTTTTGAATGCTTTGAAAATTCCCATTGTCTCCTCCTTAACTAAATATCGTGATCATCTGCAACAGATTTTGGAACCAGAAAAGCATCTTGTTCCCGACCCTCAGAGCGCCGCGGCGGTCCGCTTTCCGCTTCAGGCTGTTGTTGGCAATATTGACATCCACTAAAAATGTGGTGTCAGGATCGACGCAAGCATACGTCACCTTCACGTTCTTGACAAATTGGAAAGAGGTCCAACGGGCCTTTCCGTCCCAATGGCGAATTTCTTCACTGCCATCTTCGAACACAACCCTGACCGGCAAGAGCACATCGCCGCCGAGAACAGCTTCTCCATAACGGCGAACCTTCACCTGGGTCACGTATTGCGGTTCGGTTACCTCACGATCCGCTTTTTCCGCTTGCCGGCGTTTGATTTCGACCTTCTCTCCATCTCGATCTAACACGCCCGCAGGAGTCTTGATACGCCGCGAATTGACGGAAGACACACCATAATCGAAGGCGTTCGCTTTATAGAAGAATTCATCGAAAAACCACTGGAAATCGCGGTTCGTTACCTGGTTTACGACAGCGATAAAATCTGCGGTGGTGGGATGTTTAAAACGGTAGTCCATTTGAAAGCGCCTCAATATCCTCAACATCATATCGTTTCCCACAATACGCTCCAGGGTTTCGAGACAGGTGGCCGCGCGGCCGTAAACATTCGCCCCATAACTCATCGGGTTGGTGAATTTCCAGGACGCGGTGACAATCGGATCCAACTTCATTGAAATAACCGCTTGAACTCGATTCATCTGGTATTTCTCCATTGTAACGTTACGGGTATAGCGCTCCACTGGAAAACCATTAAAAGCGAGAGGGATCTGTATCTCTCCATATGCGGCGGCAATCACCTTCCCGTCCGAATAACTATTGATGCCTTCATCCAGCCAGGCCTCTTCAAATTCATTGTTCCCGGTCAAACCATACCAGAAATTATGCCCAAATTCATGAATTGTTACGAATTCCGGGGATAAAGGCGACGATGATGGAAACAACGAGGTTCCGGCCGTGCTGAGAGTGGGATACTCCATACCGCCGCAATCGTTCCGATAAGGTGGATCCAATAATGTGGCGGTTTCATACGGATATGGCCCATACCACAATCCATAATATTTGATGGAATTGGCAAGCGCCTTGAAGTGACGGTCGATCTGGCCTCGATGTTCCGGATTGATGAGGAGGATCATCTTCACATCGTTGAGTTTGACCTCTGCCACCGGGACTTGCAAAGCCCGCGCCACCTCGGCATATTCTTGCGCATCGACCTCTTTGTCCGCAAGAAACATACGCTCCACTTTAATATAATCGGGATCGGCGGTCCAGGCAAAATCATGGACACGGTTTTGCTTATATGTATAGGTAATTGTTTTTTTCTCCGGATTTTCCTTTCGTTGTGTTTCCTTACCCGTGCCTCCCACCACAAATTCCGCCGGAACAGTTATATCCACTGAAAATTCAGCGTAATCAGCGTAGAATTCTGAATTTTGATGATATTGATGGCAGTTCCACCCTTTCCCCTCTTCATACACTCCGGGCTTCGGAAACCATTGGCCGATAAAATACGAGTTGCCGTAATAACCGGAGCGGGCGATGGTCCGAGGAACTTTCGCAGTGAAGTCTAATTGGATGACAGCGGTTTCGCCGGGTTTCAACGGTTCGGGCAGTTTTACCCGCATCACCGTCTGATCATCAGGATGTACAGGTTCGTCAACCGTCATGTACTCCATCGCCCGGGTCAAATCCGCCCCACCTTTCAACCGGATACGATCGACATTGACCCATCCCCACTTGCCTCGCCGGAAACCTCCGCTGAAACGCACGCCTGTATCATCGGATTCGAATACTTCTCGCGCCATGGCGCTGTGTTCGTTCTTGAACGCATTCCAATATAAATGAAACCAAATATCCGAAATCTCATCGTTAGTGTGATTGTACCACTCGATTGTCTCTGTTCCGGTCAACATTCTATTTTGATGATCCAGCTCAACCGAGATATCGTATTTTACGCTATCTGCGGATAATTGCCGATCCTGGCCATACATCGGGACGATCGTCATTAATATAAGAAACAATGTACACGAAACATTGCTCAAATTTCCAAACTTCATTATGTCCTCCAATGCTACATAATACGTTTGACTATCTCCCAAAGTTCATTTTCCCCTGCAGAAATAATCCACTTCCATTCGTAATATAAAAATTTATGAAGAACTTTCTGTTTGATAGAAGAAAAAACGTGACGAACGTTTCAGGATAAAAGACCGAAAAAAAGACCGAATCACCGGCCTGGCGAATCGTTTTCCTTGATAATTTCTTCCAACAGATATATTAATTGACGTAAAAATCCCAACAGCGTGCGCTCCGGTAGACCATCCCGCATTCCCTCATCCAGTTGCCGGGCCAACTTTTCCAGGCACGACAATCCAAAATGCGCGGCGCTCCCTTTATATCCATGAGCTATGGTTTTTACTTCATCCCAGTATTCCCGCAAATCGCCGCCCGATCGCGCCCGATTCAAAATCGCTAATTTTTCATCGGCATCCTTCATAAATATGGAACGCAACCGGGGCGATACTCCGGGACTAAAGCGAAGCCAGCGCTCCTTCGATTTTTCCAGACAACAGGAAGGAATATCTCCGGGCGAATCTCCGGAGGATTCTCCCTGCGGCACCGCCAATAATTTCCGGACCTCATAAAAAAAACGGTCAAAATCCACAGGTTTCGTAATATATCCATCCGCCCCGACTCGAAGGGCGGAATCGATGTCATCTTGCATGGCATAGGCGGACATTACCAGAATGGGATTTATAAAATTTTTCTTTCTCAATCGCTTGATCGCCTCTTTTCCATCCAGCCGGGGCATCTGGATATCCATCAATACAAGAGCCGGTTGATGCTTCAGAGCCATGGCTACTGCCTCTTCACCGTCGGAGGCGAAGATTAGCGAGGTAAACCCATAATCCCGCAACTGCTCTTCCAGCAATTCTTTATTGACAGGATTATCTTCAGCGATTAATATAGACGATGGAAATATATAGTCTTGAAGCTTTATATCCGTAGTATCGCGAACGTCTGTTTTATTTTTACGGGAATCGACTATCGCGTTAGCGGGAAGAGCGACTAGAAACGTACTCCCTCTTCCGAGAACCGACTCCACCGAAATTTCCCCGCCCATCAATTGGACGAGATTTCTGCAAATCGCCAGCCCAAGCCCAGTTCCCTTCTCTTGATATTCGCCGTCTTTTCGCGCCTGGCTGAAGGGTTCAAAAATTTCCCGGATATATTCGGCTGGAATTCCAGGGCCCGTATCCGAAACGCGGAACAGCACGTCGCCATCCGCTCCAAATCTCACGTCCAGAGTGACGCAACCCGACATCGTGAACTTGAGGGCATTGGACAGCAAATTCATTATCACCTGCTGCAATCTCCACCGATCATAATACAGAATCAAACCGTCGCCGGGAGGCATTTGGATTTTGAAGTCCACATTTTTTTCTTTGAATTGTAACTCGAACATCGCTTCCAGATCCGCCAAAAAGTCATTCAAATTGAAGGCCCCTGCATTAATATCAAGTTGCCCCGCCTCGATCTTCGAAAAATCCAGAATATCACTCAACAGAGCCATCAATGTCCGGCCAGAGGAAACAATTTTAGCGGCATAATCCCGGGCTTTCGGGTTGAGATCCTGTTTAAGCAATAAATCAGCGAAGCCGAGGATCCCATTCAACGGTGTGCGTATATCGTGAGACATAGTCGCCAGAAATATCGATTTCATCTCATTGGCAGATTCCGCCTGTTTTTTTAGCGAAAGGACCTCGTCATAGGATCGTTTCAATTCCTCTTCCAACCGGCGGCGGCGGGTGATATCGGTTTTCACCGCTCCATAACCGGTGATATTACCGCTGTTTGGATCCCGAACCGGAAATATCGAAGCCTCCTCGACAAACTCATCGCCATTTTTACGTTTATTGAGAAATTCACCTTTCCAGGTATTGCCGCCAGCGATTGTTTCCCAGAGACTCTTGTAATAATCGGCCGGATACAGATTGTGATCCGAACGGAGAACACGGGGATTCTTACCTTCCACCTCGTCGGCAGAGTAACCCGTAAGGGTCTCAAACATTGGATTTACATACTGAATGTTCCCTTCCAGATCAGTCAGTACAATACTCTCGCTGGATTGCCGGACGACGTTGGCCAATCTATCCGCGGCGCCGCTGATTTTCCGTTGCTCTGTCACATCGGCGATAACAGCAACGATGCTCAGGATATTCCCGTCGTCTCCAGTACGAATATCCAGATTTGCTTGAATGTCAATCGTGTTGTCGCCTTGATCCAGACGAAAAACTATCGGTTTATTGTGCGTTGATCCAGAAATTATCTTTTGGAAATGGTCCTTCACGGTTTTTTTCGCTACCGAAGGCTCTATCGCATCCCAAAAATATTTCCCCAGAATTTCCTCCCGGCAATTGCAAAGCCGGAAAAAGGATTTATTGTACAACAAGATCTGTCCACTCGGCCCAAACTCTGCGACACCAGATGGGATCATATCCAATACCCGCTGGTAATGCTCTCCGTTCAACTGCCGGCTACTTTGAAATTCTGGTTTCATTATGGTTTCCTCCGTGTTCCCAAGACCTGAAGCCCCCTTTGTTCCCATGCTTGCGGCGGGGCTTCAAACGAGCGTAGATTGTATTGATCTAATTTATGTACGGCTGATTATCTCTGAAATATGGGCAATCGAGACCTCTACCTCGGCCCTCTCATCCACTGATTGAGGGCTGATTATCATCAGAAAATACCGGGCTTCTCCCACAGGAAATTCCCTCAGTACGATCTTGTCAACGTAATTTATATCCATCGAAATATTGTTCGCATTGGTATGATTCAGAAGTGTAGCGGCTTTGAGCAGAGATTCACCCATGATTGTGGTAAACGCCGCCAGGAGTTCACCCTCCACAGGGCTGTTGTAAATGGCCATAGGTAATCCCCCAAAATCCGCTAAAACAGCGCCATGGAAACCGCCCCGTTTGCACATCCTCATCAACGCCTGTTCAAGTGGATCAAGACGTACTGCCTCAGGTACCTGAACTTTTTGGTCGTTCATCTCTATTTCCAGCGCCGGAGCCGCAGGAGCTGGAGGAGCTGGAGAAACCGGAGGGATCTCCGGTTGCTCATATTGAGCGTAGTCGGAATTACCGACATAATTTTCTATAATATATTTTTTTTTGTGGTTGTCAGTCTTCGAAATCAACTCCTGGATCAGGGCAGAGATTTCCTGGAAATCAAAAGAGTCCCATAATCTGTTCGCCATCATCTTCTCCTGCTTCTACTTTATTTTCCCTGACTTTCAGTTCAAGGGCCAATTCAAAAAACGGTTTGGCCGCTACAAGGCCTTTGGGCATAAGCGCAACCGGCACTGCGTGCAAACTCGCCTTTTCATAATACTCATCATAAGGAATGGTTGTTTGAAAAAAAGCATCGCCCGGCAGCGATTGCATAATCTGCTCAAGTATTTGATTTTCCAGGTCGTTTTCCCTGTTTAACATATTTATCACAACGCCTTCGAATTCCAGGCCCGGATTTTGCTTCGCCTTGATTTCTCTCATTAATTTAAGAAAAATAGGGATCGTTTTCAAGGAAATACTACGGCAATTCACAATCATCAAGGCGCTTTGACTGATACTCAGGATCGAGGATACAATCCCTCCGACGCCGGCGGGCGAGTCAATGATAATGTAGTCATAGCCGCCGGTCAGGGATTTGATCATCATGGCCAGACTACCGCTGCGCGCTTCCTCTTCCAATAGGAAGACATCTTCGGGCTCCAATTGGCCGATTCCCACAATTCGCATCGAATCATCCCGGGTCGCCTTCGTAATCTCATCAGGCCTACAATTGTTCTTCATGAGATCGATCAAACCCAACTTCGTTTCCCCCCTCAGATTGCTGGCAATGGCAATGCCTCCCTGGGGATCCCCGTCGATCAACAATACCCGGCTACCTAACCTTCCCAGACTATAAGCAAGGTTCAGGGCTATCGTCGTTTTTCCTACCCCGCCTTTCTGACTGGCAATTGTTATAATTTTTTCCATCTGATATTATACTCCTCATTGGCGCTCAGTGTCCACAGTGAAGGGATTTTTTTTATGCAGGTCCAGGAGGGATTGGACAATTTCATCCAGATCGCCTTCCAGTCGAACCACCAAATATTTGAGCATGATAGTCGTTCCTTTCGTCAAAAACTTGCCGCCGGGCAATTCCGACAATTCCTCCGTTACCAATATAGGAGTCTCCGGCTCCGGCAACAATTCCATTTTCTTTTTTACACCGTCAATATATGTGACGGTATTCATCAATAAATTAAGTAAATCCTGAGGCTGCCGCTCAATATGCGCCGGAACCTGTACGAACCGGACGTTGAACCTACCCTCGTCCAGAAAAAAAATCCGCATTACGGCAGCCGGGCCGGTGAACGTGCCCTGCTCCGCATGGACCAGGATACCATTTTCAAATATGAGACGGGCCTCCATGTCGGGCAGCATCACCAGAGCAGTTTTTTTCCCCATCTCGATCGTTTGCAGCAACTCCGGCAGACCGACATCGGCCAGATTACCATCCAGGGTGTTTCTCCGTTGCAAAAAACGTTCGGTACGTCTCAACGCAGCTTTGATCCTCGCCACCAACTCCGCTTTATCAAACGGCCTGGTGATGTAATCGTCCGCCCCTAACTCCAGCCCTCTGATTTTCAGATTTGGACGGTCATACGAAGATAGGAACAACACAGGCGTATTGGCCAGTTCCGGTTGCGCCTTGATCTCTTCCAATGTCTGAAATCCATCTTTCCCGGGCATATTGATATCCAGGATTACAAGATCCGGATTTGTCTCTTGCATCGATCGCATCCCTTCAGCGCCGCTGGACGCGCAGATCACGGAATATCCGAGATGCGACAGATACTCGTCCAGAATCGCGTTGCTCAAGAGATCGTCATCGACAATCAAGATACGGTAACCGGAAATACGCACAACCGCCTCCTTTTCTATAACAGAATGTCTCTACAAAAGATCGAGCCCACATTCGAGCCCCCCCAGCCACTGTAGCAGTTTCGCCGCGGAATCCCTATCGGGGAAAATAGCGCCGTGTTGCGGAGCGATGATATCGATGTCCAATTCCAATTTATTTAAGGTGTCAAGCCAGTGGGCGATGGCTTTCCCGGTAGGGATGAAACGTTTGTGAAACGTCTCCATATACTGAATGTGAGAATCAAAATCATCCACAACTTCGTAGTCCACCCCCAGGGAAGCGCCCAGATCTCCAGTAAACAGAATTTTGGATTGCGGGTCATAGAGATGAAAATTTCCAGCGGAGTGGAGGTAATGGGCAGGGATAACCAGTAGTTCATAACCGTCCATCACAATCTTCCCGCCGGTGTCGTCAATTTGCCGCACTTTTGTGACGAAGTGCTGGTCGATGCCGAAATGAGTGACGAAGCGGGCCCAAATAGCGGGCATATAGGCGGTCGCATCGGTCATCAACAACCAACCATTCAACGCCGCTACAATATCCGGATCCTGATGGGATAAAAAAATGTGGCGGATGTTTCCGGCCGGAACAACGCCGGGCATTTCAGCCAATAATTGAGTATATACTTTGTGCCCACCCGGATCCAGAAGCAAGCCCTCATCACCATGAACAACCACAAACTGGTTGGCCTGCACCATTTCACCGGACGACATATCGCTAAACATCACACACTTGTGTCTTTCTTGCTCGAAAAGAGTTCGCATTTATTCCTCCCGGGACCGAACGGGCATTAAGCCAATAAACTCTTGATTTCTTCGCCGGCCTTCGAAAGACTGAGAAAAACCAATCCCAATTTTGCGTTTTCCCGGCAAATAGCCAACAATACCGCATGGGGGCCAGCCTGGGAGATTAACACATAACCATAATCGCCTTTTACAAAGAGCTGTTTTAAATTTCCCTTTTTCAACTCGCCGGCGGTTTTTATCCCCATCATCATCATCCCGGCGCTCAAACCAGCCACCTGTCCCTCTTCGATCCCCGGAGGGAGGAGACTGGCAATCATCAAACCGTCTTCCGAAACAACCGCGCAAGCCTCAAACGCGGTAGAGCTCGCCTGCAGCCTAACCAGGATATTATTTAGCGCATCAGTTTTGACCATAAATCACTCCTTGCCTCAAAATTCAATCGTAAATAGATAATAGACAGAATCTAGTCGCTAATATTTTATAGGATTCGGATTTCGAAGTAAAGTGAAAAAATGGGGATCGACAAGAATTACAATTCCACCTGAATCCGGTTATAGCAGAGTGAATTCCATGACCAACGGAACATGATCGGAACTATCCAGAGGAACTGTATAAGCGGACTTGCAAATAATCCAGCGGGGCGTGAAAAAAATATAATCCAACTGGCGGTCCGGACTCTCGGAAGGAAAGGTAGGGGTACCGGTCATAGCGGACGCGATGTCCTCTTCTTCAAGCAATAACCGGATGGTGTCATCGCCGGTGTAATCCTGCTCCGGTTCATCTTTGAAACCCTTCTTTCGGGAAGCATCGGGAGGAACACTATTAAAATCACCCAATAATATAAGAGGCAAACGGTTTTTATACTTGCGGCAAATGTCGAGAACCTGAAGCGCTTGCCGACGGCGCGTCGCTGAATAAAAGGCCTCGAAGTGCACATTGACAACTACCAACGTACGCCCCCCGACATCGAGTTCTAGAATTTGAGCCAACCGGTGCAGGTAAAACCTTTTTTTGATAAACGACATATTATCGGGGCCTGCCAATTGGATCCGTCGATTGGAAATTACCGGAAAACGGGAGACAGCCCCCTGCCCGGACAAAATCGGACCAAAATGAACGGCGGGCGGCCAAAATGGAAATGGTACATACCGCTTGTCCCAGTTGACGACCCTGGCCGCGATTGGAAATTCCAGAGATTGAGCGATCGTATCCAATTGATCGACACGGTACGAGCGATGGGAATTAAAATCAATCTCCTGGAACACAGCGATATCTACAGGGTGACCGCGGAGATAATCCTGCACCGCAGACATATTCCGTGAATAAAAATAGTGACCCATCCGGACCGGCAAATTGTTCGTCATACCGGATAAATATCCAATATTATAGGTCATTATTTTCAATATCCCGGTCTCGTCCTGGTGGAACCGAACTCCGGGATACCTATAGATTGACGTCCATTGGGCCGGCGTCCCTCTGGAAGAACCGGCCCAATAATAAAAGGCGGCGCATGCAACTAGCAATAGGACCAGCGGAGTTGCCGCGAACAGAATTCGCCTGCTCACTTTGCCTGTTTCCGACTCTTTTCCCTCGCCTCTTCCACCACTTTTTCCTCGATGGTTTTTGGAAGGGGGTCGTAACGGAGAAACTCCATCGAATAATTGGCGCGGCCGCTGGACAATGTGCGAAGCACGGATGCGTAACCGAACATTTCCATCAACGGTACAATGCCCGACAATTTTTGGGAGCCTTTACGAAAGCGTCTCATATTGTCTATACGCCCGCGTCTGCGATTGGCGTCCCCCATAATGTCTCCCATATATTCATCCGGGGTATTGATCTCGATCTTCATCACAGGCTCAAGCAGTTGCGGAGACGCTTTCTTCACAACCTCCCTGAGAGCAGCCTCCGTACATGAACGGAAGGCCATCTCGCTCGAATCCACCGGGTGGAACGAACCGTCGATCAATACAAACTTGATGTCCAACATCGGATACCCAGCCAACAAACCCTTGTTCATGGTTTCCATGAAACCCTTTTGCACCGCGGGGATATATTCCCTCGGAATATTGCCGCCTTTGACAAGATCGACAAACTCCAGGCCGCCTGCGGGATTGGGTTCGATGCGGAAGACAATATGCGCGTACTGGCCGTGTCCACCGGTTTGTTTCTTGAATTTGTAATCGTGACGGACCTCCCGGGTGATGGTTTCCCTGAAGGCGACAGCCGGTTCCCCTACAACCACATCCACTTTATGCTCGCTTTTAAGCCGGTCCACAATCACTTCGAGATGCAACTCCCCCATCCCTGAAATAACTGTTTCGGAAGTCTCATCATCGTACCTGACCTTAAAGGAGGGGTCTTCCAGAGCCATTTTATTCAAAGCGATACCCAACCGGTCCCGTTCCTTGATGGAGGTCGGTTCGATTTTCATATCCAGAACTGTTTCCGGGTAATGGATATTCTCGAGAATGATCGGATGATCCTCATCGCAGAGGGTATTCCCAGTTGTAGTATATTTCATTCCGATCAACGCCCCGATATCTCCGGCTTTGAGGATCGGCAATTCCTGGCGTTCCTTGGCGCTTACGCGCAGAATGCGGCCCACCCGCTCTTTTTTCTGTTTGGTGATATTATACACATAACTTCCGGAGTTCAGTTCACCGGAATAGACCCGGATGAAGGTTTGCTGGCCGACAAAATTATCGTTGATAATTTTGAATGCCAGAGCTGAAAAGGGTCTTTTCTCGGATGGCTTACGGGAGATGGTGGTCTCGGAATTATCCGGGTCCGTCCCCAAAACGATCCCGCGATCCAGTGGCGACGGAAGATAATCGATCACGGCGTCCAACAGCAACTGCACTCCCTTGTTCTTGAAAGAGGAACCGCAAAAGACCGGTGTCACAAGTAGATTCAACGTTGCGCTTCGAGTCGCTCTCTTGATATCGTCACTCATTATCTCCTCTTCGGCGAGGAATTTTTCCATCAATTCATCATCGAAGTCCGCTAGTTTTTCCACCAATTGCTCGCGAAGTTCTTTCGCCTGGGCCATATATTGCGGCGGTATGTCCCCTTCCTGGATCTCCAGACCATTGTAGGTGATGGCCTTCATTTTTACGATATCGATAATCCCGTAAAAATCAATCTCTTCCCCCATGGGGATTTGAAACATAACTGCGTTGGCGCCCAGCATGCTGTTCATCATTTCGACGGTTTGTTTCAAATCGGCGCCATTGCGATCCATTTTATTGATAAAAGCGATTCTGGGGACCTTATAACGGTCCGCTTGATGCCATACAGTTTCACTCTGGGGTTCAACGCCTCCGACAGCGCAAAAAACCATCACGATTCCATCCAACACTCTTAACGAGCGCTCCACCTCCAGGGTAAAGTCAATATGCCCCGGTGTATCGATGATATTGATCTGGTGGTTTTTCCAATTGGTGGTGATAGCGGCGGAAGATATCGTTATTCCCCGCTCTTGTTCCTGTTTCATAAAATCCATCACCGCCTGACCGTCATGAACTTCGCCCAGTTTTCGAGTCACTCCTGAAAAAAACAAAATCCGTTCAGTCGTCGTAGTCTTCCCGGCATCTATATGGGCCACAATACCGATATTCCTGAGTTTGTGAATTTGTTGCTCAGACATAAACAAAACTCCTTATTCCTATGTCAATGTTCGATTCTGATCGAGAGAATGTGAATTAAGACACTTCAGATTTTCGAAATGGGTCAAAAATTTGGAAGAAGGCTGCCCCTACACTCTTAATCAGAGGGCTTATTATACCATAAATTTGTTTTTCGTCAAGAGTCTGTCAACGCACAGGATTCGCTGGAGTATTCATTTGTATTTTTTTTATCAATTCCATCAACTCCTCTTCCAGCAACATGGACAATTCCACTGGAACCGAATGGATTTTTCTCTCCTTCAGAAGTTTCCGGCGGTCGAATTCATGAGAAACTACCAGTAGACCGGTTTTGTAATCGCGAATCTCAAACTTCATCGCCAGGCGCCCATAACGCAACCGGCCAAAATCCTCGTCTTCCATCCGGGTCAACCAGACCAACAGTTCCCAATCCGGTTCCCCCTGGGAATATTCCTGGATAATTGACGAAAAAACCTCGTTCATCGAAAAAAACTCGGTGATAGCGTCCCTCATGAGATCTCCGGGTTTTTTAATCCAGAAATTATACGAATAGTAATTCAATTCATAGGGCGACGTCCGGTACACCATCCGGAATTGATCGTAGACCTTTTCCACCTCGACCTTTTTGATCATGAGCACCTTTCCCACAGGCGTGATCGATTCCAGACGAGCCCCGGGAATACGCAATTGAAAATACCGTTTTGACGGCGACGTCATACAACCGGTAAGCGATAATATTGCGAAACATACTAACAAAACATAAAAAATAAAAACCGGACGTTTCATTTCCGACTCCTTTCCTCTTTTCTTCTTCGAATAAGAATGGTGGGATCCTCGGTCAGATTGCGGGAAAACGCGGCGAGATTCTCCAGGGCCTCACGCAACGCCTCCAGGGTGGCGCTCATATCGCTCTGCAAATCCAGCATGATACCCCTCGTCTTTCTAACGGTGGTGGTGGAGGTTTTCACCAATTCATCGAAGTCTGTCATCGTTTTCCCCAGTTCCTCTTTCGAAAAACGGTCGTTAAGTACACTGATCAACGTCTGGGTCTGTTTTGAGAGTCCTTCGATATCGACCTTTTCCAGGGAAGCGGAAAACGTGGTGACGCTGGCGGATATTTTTTCCATATTTTTGATAGACTGTGCGGCAAGCCCCCGTTGTTCCTCGATGAAGGATTTAATCATCGAGGTGCTGGCCTCGATGTTTTCCAATATTCGCGACAACTCCTCGCCCCGCTTTTCATTCAGCAACTTGTTGATATTCTGGACAGCCTTGTCGATATTCGATACAATATCCTCGGCCTTCTCCCCCAATCCTTTCTCCATCGGAATAATCCCGCCGGGTAGAAGATTTTTTGATTCTGTCGAACCGCCTGACAATTCAATAAATTTCAAGCCAGTAATTCCAGCGTAGGAAAGTTTTGCCCGCATATCGTTTTTCACCGGGAATCCACGATTGATTTCCACCTCTACCAGGATCGAGCTCAAATCATAGGGATTGACCTCGATGGCCATGACCTTCCCGATATCGACTCCCTGGTATTTCACCGATGAACCATTGTTGATTCCATATACCGAGATCCCTTTGAAATTGATGAAATAGGCATCTCCAAGAGATTTAAGCTTGGGAATGACAAACAGTCCGAATATAAAAACCAGTACTCCGATCGATACCACCAAAAAAAAGCCCAAACGGCGTTTTTGCTCCCTGGTCAACAACATATTAGTTCCTCATAAAAAAAGTATCGATGAACGAATCACCGGATGCGTACATTTCTTGCAATGTGCCGTTATAATGAATGACACCTTTGTTCAACACAATCGCGCGGTCGGCGATCTTCTCGATCGAACGCAACTCGTGAGTG
>JAHELQ010000415.1 GCA_024644125.1 Candidatus Aminicenantota bacterium
GATTGAGGTAATCGCAGGAACATCTCACCCGGAGAAAAATCCCCAACTCCATCTGTCACATCCGCGGGGAAGCCATATCCTCCGGTGATCCCGGAAAGCTCCCGTAACCAATACTCCCGTTCGGCGGTCAGTTGCCTGGCGGCTATCGCCAGTTGTTCGGAAAATCTATTGTCAGCCATCATATATATTCCTCAAATCCTTAAAAATCAAAATCCATGTCCGGCACAGCCACATCCTCGTCGCAAAAATCGAGAGTGAGTTGGAGCTCACTAATTTTACGCTCGGGACGCGCGGTCACCGCTGCCAATATCTCCTGGAAATATTGATTGAAGCGACGAATCGTTCCGGGTTTGAAAAGTTTGAGATTGTAGCCGAAAGACAATGCCATGCAGTCGTCATACTCCATGACATTGAGGATTAGATCGAATTTCGAATCCCCATCGAATTGGAGCTCGGCGTGATCACCGGCTTCTACATTTCGATTGCCCTTCAACCGAGAATATTCGAACATCACATCAAAAATCGGATTCCTGCCGCCATGGCGTTCAATCGCCAGAGATTCGACGATATCTTCAAATTGAAAATCCTGGTTCTCAAAAGCTTGCAAAGCGTTGTGCCGGACTTCGGCCAAAAGTCCCCGAAATGTCTTTTCTCCGGCGGGGAAATTGCGCATCACCAGGGTATTGACAAACATGCCGATGAGCGCGTGCAGATCAGGGTGCGTTCTACCGGCAGTGGGGGTTCCGACACATATATCCGACTGACCGGATATTTTTGCCAGAAACACATAAAAAACCGCCAACATGGCCATATACACAGTCGCCCCCGCCTCGGCGGCAATCGCTACGATCCGCCGCGCCATTTCCCCGTCTGTCCAGAAAATCATCCGCTTTCCGTCAAAACCAGGAACCGCTGGCCGCGGGAAATCGAGAGGCAATTCAAGCGCCGGGAGCATCCCGGATAGAACTTCTTTCCAGAAAAACGCCTGCCTCTGAATCCGTTCTTGAACCGGCCCGCTCTGTTGCCATTCGGCGTAATCCACATAACGGAGCTCGATATCAGGTAAAACCTCTCCCGCCATCAGCGCCCTGAAATCCGACAATAAAATATCCATCGACGCGCCGTCGCAGGCGATATGATGAATATCCACAGCCAGCACAGGGCCGCGGGCGGGCAGCCGGAACAAACCTGCCCTGAGCAGCGGCGGTAGAGCCAGGTCAAAGGGGCGGATAAATTTTCGAATCGCCAGGTCGATTAGTGAGGAATCCTTTGCTTCCAATGAAAGATCTATTTTTTCTAGAGAAAAACCTGCGGTATCACATATCCTTTGAACCTGTGTCTGGCCAACGGTGATATAGGCGGTCCTAAAACTGCCGTGCCTGGCGATCAATTTGCCGAACACCTCTTCCAGGAGCTTTACATCGACGTCTTCCCCCAATCCTACGACACGGCTAACATTGTAAGCGGTACTGGCGGGAGCCATGGACTGCATCACCACCAACCTCTTCTGGGCAGATGAAAGAAGATAACAATCTTTTTTCTCCACCGGATGAACCGTTGCCAGTACTTGCCTGTCCCTTTCCCGGACAAACGACGCCAGCCCTCTAATAGTGGGACTCCTGAATATTTCGCCCAGAGGAATTTCGCAATTCAATTCCCGGTGAATGCGGCCGGCAAGAATCGTCGCCCGCAACGAATGACCGCCGATCTGGAAAAAATCGGTAGTGACGCCGACGGTACCGGGTTCCCGCCCAAGGATTTCCTCCCAAAGGGAAACGAGAGCAGATTCGATTTCATCCTCAGCTCCCTGGAATTCTTCTCCAGCGCCCAATTGCGGTTCCGGTAGAGCACGGCGATTCACTTTGCCGTTGGCGGTGAGGGGGATGCGCTCCAGGTACACGAACGCGGCGGGAATCATGTGAGCGGGAAGGGATTGCGCCAGATATCGTTCCAATTCCTTTGCCAAACGTTCCTCTTTCAATCCTTCGGCAGCAACGACGTATGCCGCCAGGTATTTTTCCCGATGACTATCCATCACATCCAGCACGACAACATCTTCCACTGCCGGATGCGCCATTAATTTACTTTCGATCTCACCCAACTCGACGCGGAAGCCGCGAATCTTCACCTGAAAATCGACACGCCCTAAAAAGCGGATGTTTCCGTCGGGCAAAAAACACCCCAGATCCCCGGTGCGATACATCAACTCACCTTTTTCAAAAGGATTTGCAACAAACCTGTCCGCCGTCAATTCAGGACGGTTCATGTATCCGGCAGCCAGCCCCTCCCCAGCGACACACAATTCCCCTGCCACGCCGGTGGGTTGGAGATTGTTCCATTTATCCACGATAAAGGCTCGCGTGTTGTCTACCGGTATGCCGATAGGGATATTGGGGGACTGTTCTTCAATTGGATAAGAGGTTGAGACAACAGTATTTTCAGTCGGCCCGTAATTATTATAGGTCAAATACGGCCCCGGAGAGAAATCCCTCAGTTTGTCCCCGCCGGTCAAGAGAATTCTGAGCCTGGTGACACGGCGATGGGCCATGAATTGTTCCGCCATTTGAGTGGGCAAAAATGTGATCGATATGCGACGGGAAGCGAAGAAGTCGCTCAACCGCGCCACATCCAATTTAATTGTCTCCGGCGCTATATAAAGAGATGCGCCGGTAATGAAATAGGGAAACATCTCCCAGACCGAGGCGTCGAAGCCCACGCCCGCGTATTTGGTGGCTCTATCCATTTCAGTGACGGAAAACCGGCGGATATGCCACAGGCATAAATTGAGCAATGACCTATGATTGACAACCACGCCTTTGGGTCGGCCGGTGGAACCGGAGGTGTAGATCACATAGGCGGAGTCCGTCGCCCCTGGCAAGGCATCCGGATCCGGTCCTGGATCCGAGGCGGCCTGTTCACAGGGATCTAACGTTATACAGACGTCGTTCCAGCGACGCTGGAATTCAGATTTTACCAATAGATGCGTCACTGCGCCGTCACGAAGCATGAACTCGATCCTGTCCGAAGGAAGCTCTGGATCCACCGGTAAATAAGCGGCTCCGCACAACAATATGGCCCAGATCCCGGCCACCATGTCAATCGACGCCTCCAATAGGACCGCAGCCAAACCTCCAGCCGGCAATCCGGTGGATTTCAATTTGGCAGCCAGGCCAGCGGCGCGCCGGTATAAACCATCGTAGGTAATATAGCGATCTTCCTCCACCACCACGATCGCAGTTCCGTGTCCGCCGCAGATGTTCCGGAACGAATCCACCACAGTCAGGTCCTCAGGCAGTGGGCGATTCGTGCTGTTGAATTCGAACAACAAACGGTTCTTTTCCTCCGGCGACAAAAACTCCAATTGACCGAGGGCCGTATCCACACACTCGGGGACAAGAGATACAATGGCCTTGAAATATGCGATCCAGCGTTCCACCGTCTCTTTCTTGAACAAACCGAGGGCGTAATCAACCCGGAATAGAATACGCCCGCCTCGCTTTACGCCGTTCCAGGTAAGATCGAACTTCGCGATTTTTTGTTCAACTCCGGCTGGATTATCCTCTTCGGAATCCGTAGATACAGAGCCGTTGTTACGGCTATTGGTGTTTTGCAACGCGAACATCGCATCGAACAAAGGATTTCTGCCGGCGTCCCGTCGCGAGACCACCTGCTCCACCAGATCTTCGAATTGGATATCCTGATTATCGAAGGCTTCGATGGTGCGTTCCTTCAGATTCTCCAGAAAGGCTCCTACGGTTAGATTCCCTTCCGGCCGGTTGCGCAGGGCAAGCGTATTGACAAACATTCCGATGATCGCTTCCAGATCAGCGTGCGGACGCCCGGCTACAGGAGTGCCGACTACAATGTCTTCCTGCCCTGTCAACCGGAAGAGCAGTATATTGAACACCGCCAACAATCCCATAAACAAAGTGCAATTATGGTCTTTCAGCACGCGTTCAAACACCTCCGACCGTTCTTCGTCAAGTGCGAACCGCAAGGTGCCGCCGTCGAACCGTTGGATAGCCGGTCTGGAAAAATCGAGGGGCAAATCCAGAACCGGTAGATCTTCCTCCGGGGGGAATACGCCAAGCCAGTATTGTCCTTGTTTGTCCAGAGCGCCATCTTCTTTACGCTTCTCTTGCCAGGCGGCAAAGTCCTTGTATTGCAATTTCAGAGGAGGTAATTCACGCCCCAAATACAAAGCGTTGAATTCCGATGTGAGAATCGATTGGGAAACGCCGTCGGTTATAATATGATGAAGATCGAGCACGAGAAAGCAACCGCTATCCTGCCTTCTCACGACAGCCACTCTGAATAGAGGCGGCCGAGCTAGATCAAAGGGGCGGATGAACACACCGAAAACGGATTCGATTCCTGGCCCGGATTCATTCCTCTGGATATCGAATCGTTCGATCTGAAACTCCACAGAGTCCAGCACTTTTTGAAACGGCTCCTGCGACACCTCCACAAAAATAGTCCGCAAACTTTCATGTCGCCGGACCAATTCTCCAAATGCCTCTTCCAGGCGCCGCAAGTCCAATTCCCGCGGCAAGGGCATCACAAGGGGGATGTTGTACGCGGCGCCGCCGGGATCCATCCCCTGCAATATGTAAAGCCGTTTTTGGGCGGCCGAAAGTGGATATAAATCCTTCTTTTCCACCGGTTGCACCGCCAGGAATGCTTTTCTGGCAGCGTTGCGAACAAAACCCGCCAATCCCTGAACGGTCGGAGTTTTGAAAATCTCGGCGAGGGGGATCTCCACTTCCAATTCCCTGCGGATACGTCCCACCAAAATCGTCGCTCTGAGTGAATGGCCGCCGATCTGGAAAAAGTTTGACGCGGTACTGATAGCGCTCCGGTCGATTCCCAAAATATCGGACCATATTTCAACCAATTTTTCTTCTAATTCATCGATCGGGGCTACATATTCGTCGCCGATCTCCAGTTCGGGTTCAGGAAGAGCCTTGCGATCCACTTTACCGTTTGCTGTCAGCGGAATACGATCCAACGGCACAAAATAAGGCGGAATCATGTACTCAGGAAGATGTTCAGCCAGCTTCTGACGGATCGCAACATTGTCGAATCCCTCTTCAGCGACGACATAGGCGCATAAATACTTCTCGCCT
>JAHELQ010000034.1 GCA_024644125.1 Candidatus Aminicenantota bacterium
CGAGGACGGCGGGGTCGTGGAATGGGAGGTCGGTGGGGATGGAACTGCCCCAGAGAATGAGGCGGGAGGCGGGGATGTTGCCGTTGGCCAACCAGCGGCAGGCGGTGGCGACGCCTTGTGAGAAGCCCAGGATGGTGATGGCGAGGTCGCTGGCGGGGATGGAGGGGATGATGGTTTCGTGCAGGGCGTCGAGGTAGCGGATGTAGTCGTCGATGTCGTGTTGCCGGTCCTCTTTGGTCATCCAGGAGGCGCCGACAGGGCCGGAACCGCCGTACATGTAGAAGTGATTCAGGGCTTCGGGGGCGATGATGAGGTGCTGCCCGTCTAGCAGGACTTCGAAGTCCTTGATGAAGCTGGCGGCCAATTGGCCGTAGCCGTGGAGAACGTACCAGAGTTTGCGGACGTGGGGGCCCGGCTGGCCCATGAGATAATAGCGGGCGGTCTTTTGGACCTGTATGTACTGTGCCTGAGTCATAGGCGTATTGTAACGTAAGCGATGGCCGGATGCAAGTGGGCGAAGCGGGCAAAGAATTTGACGTTATGGGGGTTTTTTGGTATATTATGGTTTCTCCGAGCTTCATTGGCTAAGGGCCTGTCCTATGCGGTGAAGCCGATAGGGTATGCCGGGAAACGGGTGTGCCTCCCGTGCCGGAAAGGAGAATTCGATACCGGAGACTCTCCTTCCAGGCTTTTTGTGAAAGGAGCTGTTTATGAAAAAATTAGTGTTACTGGTTTTTGTTGCGGTATTGGTCGTGATGACTGCCTGCGGCGGCGGGGAAAAAGAGAAGGTGAAGATTCTGGTGTTGCACGCGGGATCGTTGTCCATTCCGTTCAAAGATATGGCGCAGGCGTTTATGGTTAAATATCCGGACGTGGAGGTTCTGTTGGAAGCTCACGGCAGCCGGACCGCGGCCCGTCAGATTTCCGACTTGAATCGTCAGGCCGAAGTGATGGCTTCCGCTGATTCAGAGGTGATCCGGAATTTGTTGATACCCGGGCACGCTGATTTTTGTATCGATTTTACCACCAACGAGATGGTGCTCATGTACACGGCGCGTAGCAAGGGCGCCGGGGAGATCTCCCCCGACAATTGGTACAAAGTGCTGTTGCGCGACGATGTGCAATTCGGCCATTCGGATCCTAACGCCGATCCCTGCGGGTACCGGGCGATTTTGACCCAGAAGCTGGCGGAAATCCATTACCAGGAGATTGGCCTCTACCAACAATTGAAGGATAAGATGCCGCAAAAGAACATCCGCCCCAAAGAGGTGGATCTTCTGGCCATGTTGGAAGCGGGGGAGCTCGATTATATCTTCATCTATCGCAGCGTGGCCGAGCAGCACAAGGCGAAATACGTCGTTTTGCCGGACGAGGTGAATCTCAAGTCGCCGGAATTCAACGATTTGTATGGTTCGGTGTCGGTTCAGATCAGCGGCAAGCAGCCGGGCGAGTTTTTGGAGATGAAAGGGGCGGCTATGGTGTATGGCATCACGTTGCCGAAAAACGCCCAATATCCCGAATGGGGCGAGCGGTTCATCGCGTTTGTGTTGGACGCCGAAGGCCGCGATATTATGGCCAAAAACGGGCAGCCGGAAATCGTTCCGCCGCGGGTGGGCAATCGGGATACCCTTCCTGAAGGCTTGAAACGGTTTTTTGAAGCGGCGAAGTAATGTCGCGCAGGCTTAGTAGATAAAATGAAATTTAAGGTGGTCTTCGCGGTGTTGGGCGTGTCGTTGGTACTCTTTGTCGGATTTCCCATCGTCAGGATGTTGGTCTCGGCATCGCCCCAGGCGCTGGTGGAGACTGGAAAAGAGACTGAGGTACAGATTTCCATTTTGTTGACGATGCGGGCTTCGTTATGGGCCACGTTGGCGGCGCTCCTGACCGGTGTGCCTCTGGCTTATTTACTGGCCCGCAAGCGTTTTCGTGGGAAAAAGATCATCGAGGGTGTCATCGATTTGCCGGTGATCATTCCCCATACGGCGGCTGGTATCGCGTTGCTGTCGGTATGGGGACGTCAATCGTTGGTTGCTAAAGTGACGGGCTTGAGTATCATGGGTACCGAAGCCGCCATCGCTATGGGCATGTTTTTCGTGTCCGCGTCGTTTCTGGTAAACGCGGTAAAAGAGGGATTCAAGCTGGTGGACGAGCGGTATGAAAAAACCGCGGTGACTCTGGGGGCGACGCCCTGGAAGGCGTTTCGCACTGTTAGTTTACCGATGGTGAAGAAGTCGATTATGTCCGGTTCCATCATGATGTGGGGCCGTGGAATTTCGGAATTTGGGGCAGTGGTGATTCTGGCGTACCATCCAATGACGGCTCCGGTGATGATATTCGAGAGGTTTCAGAACTTTGGGCTGAAATACGCGACGCCGGTGACTGTGTTGTTGGTGGGCATCAGTCTGGCGGTGTTCATTGGCTTGCGAATATTGGAAGACCGCAAATGACGGGGCGATCATGAGCATCGAGATGAAGAACGTTTCCCTGGCGTTGGTGGGCTTTTCGTTGGAAGAACTGAATCTGCGCATCCAGCCGGGGGAATTTTTTGTGATTCTTGGACCCAGCGGCGCCGGCAAGACTTTGATATTGGAATTGTTGGCTGGACTTATTTTACCCGATATGGGGGCGATTTCCGGCGTGGACCGGGAGCGTTTGGGATTTATTTACCAGGATTATATGTTGTTTCCCCATTTGAATGTGATGGAGAATATCGGGTATGGATTGAGAATCCGCAAGCGGCCCAAAGGGGAGATCCGGCAGAAGACGCGGGATCTGGCGGTTCAATTGGGGATCGGTCATCTTCTGGAACGCGGCGTCGAGAATCTATCGGGCGGAGAGAAGCAGCGGGTGGCAATTGCGCGGGCCATGGCGATCGAGCCGCAGGTTTTTTTGGTGGACGAGCCGACGGCGGCGCTGGACCGCAACACGCGGGCCCTGACGCAGCAAATGTTCATGGATTTGCACAAACAGTCGGACGCCACGTTTGTGCATGTGACCCATGATTTTGAAGAGGCCCTGGCGTTGGCAGACCGGATCGCGGTCATCCTGGACGGCAGGATCCAACAGGTGGGCACGCCGGACCAGGTGTTCAACCAACCAGCCAGCCGGCAGATCGCAGACTTTTTGGGATATAAGAATGTGTTCTGCGGTCCGGTGGAGGATTACAAGATTCGCATTGACGGAGTGACCCTTGGAGTTCCACTGGAGCAGGGGGACAATGTGTATCTTGCAATCCGGTCCGACGATATCTTCCTCTCGCGGCAACCTATCGAGTCTTCCGCCCGCAACACGTTGCAGGGGACGGTGACAAACGTTATGAAGCGGTCTGCGATGGCGGAGGTGGTGTTGGACGCGGGGATTGTGTTGACGGTTGACGTGACGCGGAAATCTTGCGAGGAGATGGGGGTCGGAGTGGGGGATACATTGTTTGCCACGTTCAAGGTCTCGTCGTTGCGGGTGTTCCGTCATTAGGAGAGATGACAATGATAGCGGTACAGGAAGCGTTCGATATATTGAAGGCCAACGTCCCCCCGGCGCTCATCCAGGAGGCTGAGCTTCCCGGCACGTTGGGGATGGTGTTGGCGGAGAATGTCGATTCGACCATTGCGATGCCGCCGTTCGATAAATCGGCGATGGACGGTTTCGCTCTGCGGTCGTACGATGATTCGGCGCGATTCGAGATCATCGAAACCATCGCCGCAGGAACGGCGCCTCGAAAAGAAGTCGGGCCGGGCCAATGCGCCCGCATCATGACCGGCGCCATGTTGCCTAAAGGGGCGGATAAAGTGGTGATGGTGGAGATCACCGAAGAACGTGATGGTTTTATGACTGTTACGCGACAGGATTCTGCCCGCAATATTTGTTATTTAGGCGAGGATGTCGGCGTCGGCGACCGGGCGCTGAACGCGGGTACTTTATTGAGGCCTGCGGAGGTAGGAGTGTTAGCTTCGATGGGGCGGCGCCGGGTAAAGGTGTTTCGTCCGCCGGTGGTCGGGATATTGACCACTGGTTCGGAGATCGTGGAGCCTGGGCTTCCGTTGCATACAGGCCAGATTTACAACAGCAACGCCTATTCCATCGGCGCCCAGGCGGCGGCCATGGGATGTGAACCGGTGTACAGAGGCATTGCGGTTGACGATCCGGAGCTGATTGGAAAGGAATTGGCGGCGCTTTTTGAAGCGGTCGATGTGGTTTTGATTTCCGGCGGCGTGTCCATGGGGGAATTTGATTATGTGCCCCGCATTCTCGAGCAGTTGGGCGGGGTCATTCATTTTAGCAAAGTGGCGGTCAAGCCTGGTAAGCCGACTGTGTTCGGCACCCGCGGGAGTAACGTCTTTTTTGGTTTGCCCGGCAATCCAGTTTCCACGTTCGTGATATTCGAGGTATTTGTCAAACCGTTTTTATATCGCATGATGGGCCACCAGTACCGGCCTGTGTTCATGCGGGGAGAGATGAGCGTCGCCTACCGGCGCAAGAATGCAGCGCGGACAGCGTTCATACCGGTGACGTACCAGGACGGCAATGTCGAGCCCGCCGATTATCATGGGTCCGCCCATTTGAGCGCGTTGACCTCGGCCGATGGGTTATTGGAAGTGGCGGCCGGCGTTCATGAGATCGTCGAAGGGAGCATCGTGCATGTTAGACAATTTTAAGCGCAGTATCAATTATTTGCGGATTTCCGTCACAGACCGCTGCAACTTGCGGTGCAAATATTGTATGCCCGCAGGCGGTGTAACGAAAAAGACGCACCGCGATATACTCTCGTATGAGCAGATGATCGAGATCGCCCGCGAGGCTGTTTCGCTGGGTATCACGAAATTCCGCATCACCGGCGGCGAACCGTTGGTGCGGTTGGGAATCACCTATCTGGTGGAGGAATTAAAACAGCTACAGGGCGTCTATGAAGTGACCATGACCACCAACGGCGTATTGCTTTCGCAGATGGCTGTACAATTGAAAGAAGCGGGGCTCGACAGGCTTAATATTTCACTGGATACATTGGATCCTGTGAAGTACCGGGAGTTGACCCGGATCGGGGATATCCGCCATGTGTTGGAAGGAATCGATGCCTCATTCGAGGCTGGGTTCCGCGGTACAAAGCTCAATATGGTCCTCTTGCCCGGGGTGAATGACGGCGAGGTGGCGGCCATGATGGCGTTCTGCCAAAAGAAGGGCTTGATTTTGCAACGGATCAACGAGTATACTCTGGATGACTTGCAGAGCGTGGACCGGCGTTATTACGCCGAACGGCCGCTGCCGTGCCGGTTGTGCAACCGCATTCGCCTGACCGCGGACGGGGTCTTGAAGCCCTGCCTCTTTTCCAATCTTGAAATTCCGGTGGATTTTTCAAATATTCGCCGCAGCCTCGAACAGGCCATCCATCACAAACCCATGAACGGGACCGCCTGCTCCACCCGCCAGAACTGGCAAATCGGCGGTTGACGGTTAAAATTCCTGTAATCACACTTTTGTTGCTTGACTTTTCGTTAACCTTGATTTAAAGTGTATTTAAGGCCCAAGTAGTAAGAAAAAGAAGGAAGGAGGAGCTCGGATGAAACATTTAAAAGACATCATGAAGGCGAAAACGTCTGTAGAGCCCTGCAACTCAAGTTGGAAAATGAAGTTGGGAATATTTGTGGTCGCGTTTTCCAGCTTTGTGTTGGTGGCGGGTATTTTAAAGCTGAGAAGCGAATTGGATATTTGATCTCTTTTTTTTCTTGATAATACGTTTTTGATTGGCTACAATATGTGAGCCGGGTATCACATGCCCGGTAAAATTCCGATACTATCATTATTCAAAGGAGGTTGTATTTGAAATTCAAACATCTATTGTTGGTGGTCATAGTTGTCTCGATGTGTTGCCTGGTTCTCGGCGGTTGCAAGAAGGTGGCCGATGGGGACAACGATAATAATGATCTGTCGAATCGGCAGAACCTGGAAAAAGGGATCGCCACATTGGGTAGTCAGTTTTTTGGTTTTGTGGATGCAATGTACGGTATGGCAGCGGCCATTCCAGCGGATGCCACATATAATAACGGCACCGGTTTCTGGAGTTTCAGCGTCACCACATTGACCGGCGAGAGCATCGATGTGCAGATGAAATTCCTGGATGCCAGCGGAAAAGTTCAGAAAGTGTACAACCCGGTGACCACAAAAAAAATGCTATTGAAGGGAGATATGACCGGTGTCTTCGGCACCATGACCTTCGATTTGGAGATCACCGGCGTCGAGGCCGCGGCCAGCACTTTGACCGTAAACGGCAGTGGAACGATCACCTATATGGGGATCACCGGCAAATATACCGTCGCCAATGTGAAAATTCCGAAAAACGCGGCATATCCCGCCAGCGGAACAATCTCGATGACTATGTACGGCGTCACCATCACCCTCACCTATAACGGCACCAATATGGTGACAGCCACGTATACCTGGATGGGGCATTCCTATAGCATCAAAATCAATCTGGATACGGGAACATTGGTGTAGCGCGGAACATACCCGCATAAGTGGAAAAAACAGTAGTATGAGCGGGGGTATGAGCCCCCTCTCTCATACTACTATATAGGTCTATTAAGTAGATAAATTTGGGTGTGCGTTATTCTTATTGCCCATTCACCAACCTGGTGAGTTCTTCCATCAATCGCAAGACTGTCACCGCGTCTTCCGGCATCAAAAATCCCAGGCCGCAGGAAGGGGTGATAATCATTTGCTTCCGGGTTTTTGACTCGTCGATTCCTTTGCGGGAGAATTCGCCAATCAGCGATTCCATTTTCCGCAGTAAACCATCGGGCGTTTCCCGGTGAATTGTCTCCTTCTCGGCGGTGGGAACGATTCCCCAGGCCAACATCCCGCCCCGTTCCAGGAAGCTGTCAATCTCTTTGGGGTACAGGGCCAGGCGCTCTCCGTAGAAGTAGGCGTCGAACGAGATGAAGTCGATGTCGGTGCGGGCCAACAAGCCCCAATCCATATTGCCGCAGCAATGAACGCCGGCCATGGCTTCAACGGTGTGAAGTTCCCCGGCCACCTCGTTGAGGTGGGTGATCACGTCTTCATCCTTGACGCTCAAGTAGGCGGCTGTTCCTAACGCCGAGAGTATGGGCTCGTCCATGCAAATGATGACTTTATCGGCGTGGGCCTGGAGTTTCTGCGCCAACCATTTGGCTTTGCCGGCGATACCTTTGACCACGATGTCGCGGTATTGCGGGTCGAACCAGACTGCTTTGCCGTCCTGGTCGTTGAGTCCCAGTCCGAAAGTGAAGGGCCCGGTAACCTGTGCTTTGGCAGCCGGGACCCTTACTTGTGATTTATTTAGCGAGTCCAGAAATGAAGGGAGACCGGCGCCGAAATCTTGTGAAATTGCAAAGGAAGCAATATCGCCGGTGAGGAATTGTTCATAAAACATCGCCATGAGATTGAGCAACTCCTCATCTCTCTGGACCCAGATTTTTTTCTCGTTTTCATCGATGGTGATTCCGGGAAAGTTTTCACTGTATTGCGATACCATGCTCTCTTTGAACGATCGCTTCGGCAATTGCGGCCAGGTGGGAATGGTGGGCGGGCGCTCCGCCAGCGCGGCCATCGCCTCTTCTGGCGTTTGATAGGGCATACTGCCCACCATCATGCTCTGAATCGGGGTATCGTTCATTTCGAGCCTCCGCCGGTGGTGATGTTGAAGGTGTCGATGAGAGTGCGGGTGGAATCGATGGCTGTCGGGTGAGCCAATACCACGATGTCTGCTCCGGCCTGGATGTAACTGCCGGCGCACACCGCTTCCCACATCGGTCCCCGTTTGGCGACATTGCCGGTATTCGGCAATAGCTCTTCATTCGTTATGGCCTCTTTGACATTGTAGACCTCGGCCGCTACATTGCAAATCTGCGGAGTGGCCATCAGCGGATCTCCTTTGAGGCCGGTAATGCGCGCCCGTTCAAGGATGGTATATACATAATCCAGCCCGTAACCCAGGGCCGCCGTGATCTGGTACATCACCACGTTATCGAGGCGAAAGCCGGAATCCTGCAGCAGGATGTTCACCTGCTTGCCGATGTTGATATCCACCGGAGCCTCGGATATGATTTTATGTTTGTCCGCCTGGCAAATGGCCACAACGGTTTTATAATTCGTCTCGCGCGCGGTGCCGATGAGGCAATTCTCGCCTCTGGCGGCGCTAGAACATTCGGGCAAAATGAGGTTGTCCTTGTTATCGTCGCCGCAACCCCAGACAATGAGGGGCACTTTCACGGCGTTGAGGACCTCCTCCACCACGCGGGCGCATGCCTCGGGGGAGGCGTTTCCATTGTTGGGATCGGCGCCGGGGAATTGGAGGTGGATCAGGTCAACTCCATGGCGTTCCACCAATTTTTGTGCCCATTCGGCGGGTGATTGGATCTCGGGGCCGATGGCGGTTTTGAGGAATTCAGGCCAATCAGGTACAATGTCCGCCACGAAGCCGGCGATCACCGGTTTGTGGGGGATTTCCCCTTCGAAGGTGAGAGAGGGGAGAGTGGTTTGTCCGCCGATGGTGACGGTGGCGCCGCGGGTGCCTCCGTGTTCAGGCAAGGCTCCGATGGTCACTTCGTTGATTTTACCGATCCATTTTTCGTTAATATCCGGTAGTTGCATAGACACCTCCTGGTTTGAATAATATTTCGTCGATGATATGTTTAGCGCGGGAACCGGCTAGATTTTTCAGGGGTTCCCCATTGAGTATTTTCCCGGCCACTAGTTCGTCGTAAGGGATATTCCCCAGGTATTCGAAGGCGAGGGAACCGAGCTTCGACTCGAGGACTTTTTTGTGTTCCGGGGGCACCATATTGGTGACATAGAATTTATGTTCGATTTGATTCTTCAATGTTCCGGTGATGGCTTCGATCTTTTGGGCTGTCTTGATGGAATTGGGGTTGTGGTTCACTACCACCAGCAGTGCGTCCAGGTTGGCGGCGGTGCGGCGGCTGATGTGTTCGAGACCCGCTTCGTTGTCCATCACTACCCAGGAATAGGAGGGGGTGAGATCCTGGTAGAATTTGCGGATCAAGTTGTTCAAATAGCAATAGCAACCCGGACCTTCTCCCCGCCCCATGGTAATGAGGTCGAATCCTACGGATTCTTCGATGATCTGGTGCAGGCCCGCTTCCACATAGTGCGCTTTGGACATGCCCGCAGGAAGGTCTTTTAGTTCCCGAATCACATCTTCCCGCAAATCGCCGACAGCGCATGCCACATTCACACCTAACAGGGCGCCGAGGTTGGCGTCCGGATCCGCGTCGATGGCGAGGATGGGACCTTCGCCCCGCTCGATAAGGCAGTCGATGATTAAAGCCGCCAGGGTGGATTTCCCTGTTCCGCCTTTACCGGCCACGGCGATGGCTTTGGTGCTCATAATTTCCTCTGTGTATTGTTTCCGTTCATGTGAAACTCCGCGATGTCCGTGTGGGGCAAAAACAATGCTTTTCTGAATTCTTCCACATAATCCTCCGCTCCCATCAAATCATAGTATGTGGTGTTGCGGGCGATACCGTGAAGCTGAAGATAAGTCTCCCGGTGGAGGGCTGCTCTACGGGCGCCGGCCAATGAGGTGTTGCCGGCGAATTCAAAGGTCTCTGAAGGGAGATCCGGCAAGAGGCCGATGGAGATTGCCCTCTGAATGTCGATATAATTGCCGAAAGTTCCGGCGATGACGAAGCGGTGGATGCTGGAAAAATCCAGAGCCAACCGCTTGAGCAATAGCTTCATGGCTGCGTATAACGCGGCTTTGGCGTTGATGATGTTTTCGATGTCCGCTTCGGTGACGGCAATCTCTATTCCGGTACCCGACCGGCTGGCGGGAACCAGTATATGTTTGTGTTTGCCGGTTTCGGTGAATAAGCCGGCACGATCGATGATGCCGGTTTCCAACAATGCGCTTACAAGGTCGATGATACCTGAGCCGCAGATGCCCTTCGGCAGTTTGTCGCCGATGGTTTTAAGTCTCAATGTCCCGTTGCGGACTTCCACCCGCTCGATGGCTCCTGCGGTGGCCCGCATGCCGCATTCGACACCGGCTCCTTCAAGAGCTGGACCTGCGGAGGCCGAACACGCCATCAACCAATCGCGGTTCCCGATGACGATTTCGCCATTGGTGCCAATGTCCATCAAGAGGGAGATCTCGTTGCCGGTATGAAGGCCGGTCTCTATGATGCCTGCGGTGATATCTCCGCCCACCCAACTACCGATTCCCGGTACACAATAGAGCATCCCCTTTGGGCTTATGTCGATTCCCACATCCTTTGCCGCCACCGCCGAAGGCTGCGTAGTCACGGCGATATAAGGCGAGCGCCGGATGTTGGCGGCGTCAAGGCCCAGCAACAAATGGCACATTACGGTATTGCCCGAGCAGACAATGGCTTGAACCTGGTCTTTTTTCGTTCCGGCGGTCTGGCACATCGCTGAGATCGCTGAGTTCAGATCGTTCGCGACGGCTTGCTGAAGTTTTGCCGCTCCTTGTTTTTCCGCTGCCATGATACGGGAGGTGACATCGCAGCCGAAGACCGATTGAGAGTTCATCAAACTGGAGGAGGCGAGAATGTCGCCGCTGCGGCTGTCCAGTAATTGGGCGGCTATGGACGTTGTGCCGATATCGGCGGCGACCATGGTTTGGCTGCCGCATGCATCTCCCCCTTCGACGCGCAGGATTTTAGCCCCGTCGCGGTCGGTAGCGATCGTCGCTGTGACTGACCAATCGTTTTCCCGCAAAAGACGGGGGAGATTCTTCAATGTCGCGAGGTCCATCGCCGGAGTTTCCACGCACATTTGTTCGACGATGCCGTCCAGCAACCGTTGCTGGTCTGCCTGGTTGTTTGCCAGGTCTGGGGCGGCGAGGGGCAGGAAGATTTTTTGCGTCAGAGGATTGGGTGGGTCTACCGCTTGCGTCTTTGAGGCAGGATGAGTAGGGATATGGGTTTCCAATCCGTTTCCGTCAAAGAATTGTTCGGGCGCCTCGACGGTGAGAGGGGACTCCACAGTGCAGAGGCAGGCGAGGACGAAGCCTTGCGAAACCTCTTCGGGAGTGAGGGTGCTCCGGTTTTTGCCGTTGACCTGTCCCTCGATTATTTTCAGTTTGCATCGCTTGCAACTTCCGGTTCCGCCGCATAATTGGCCGAATGTGATCCCCGCCTGTGACGCGGCGTCCAGCAGATTGGTGCCTTCTGGCACCTCCACTGCGCGCTCTAGCTGGGGGAAACGAACAATATGAACGGATTCTGCCATGTTAATCCTGAGACGACCAGTTTTGGCTCAAGAAGGCCGGGATTTCGCGCGCGGTTTTGGGGCCGATGATGACCTCTTTCCAGACGGAGATATCTTCCAGTTCAGCTCTATACACCGGCAAGAGGCCTGGGATAATGAGCTTGCGGTGATCGACTTTATCAGCGACTCCCAGGTTGTCCAGGGTTTTGACCACTTTTTCCACCGAGATCTTGTCGCCGGCATAGGCGTTGAGCACCCCCATCCCTTCCGTCTCAACGACGCAGAGATAAGATGGGATTTTGCTCCGTTCCACTTCGCCCGCCACACAGAAATAGGTGAGGGCGAAGTTAGTGGTGAAGAGCACCGGCGAGTTCCGGTTCACATTACCGATTTCGTAGAGTTTCGGCTCGACCGTGTTGGGGACTTGCGGGTCTGTGAAGATATCCTGGATGGCGGTGAGGACAGGGAACAATTGCCAGGTTTCGGCATGGTCGATCATCACGATGTCGCCGTATTTGACCGCGAAGGACGCTGCTAGAACCGCTTCATTTTCCAGCGAAGGAGCGTTGATTTCCACCATGGCTGGATAGCCCAGGGGGCGGAAGTGTTTTTGTAGCGCCGCCCGCCGCGCTTTGGTCATTAGTTGCAGCGTTTTCGCCGGTTCTTTGGCTTCGAACGCCAGCACCATTTCATCGACGCCTTTGTCTTTGGCTTTTTGGGTGAGATCCGCCATTTCCTCGAGTGTGGCGCCGCCGATGGCTAGCGGTAGTTTTGATGTGGCCGCCAATTGGGAGAACGCGTCGATATTGGCGGAAGTGGCTTTGAAGATCAGGGGACGCAGTGCCCGGTGAACTTCAACGCAGGCTGCCATCGCGACGGGATCTTCTCCCACCAGGATGATGGGGATCGAGCATTTCTCGGCCAGAATCCTCACCCGCTCAACCGGGTCCTGTATATGATCTATTTCAATGGCGTAAAAATCGACCTTTAACTCCGCCCCCACCCGGTCAAATTTGCACCGGCCGACGGCCTCAACTTTGGCAACGGCGTCCGCATTGGATAATGCCGCCGGTATCCGGACCGCCAGTGCCGCATGGTGGTGGAATTTTTCTTCGTGACGGAACATGACGGTTTCCTGTCCCAGTTTGAGTTGTCCGTCGCCATTGCCGATAACGACTAATTTCATTGGCGGGGCCGAAGCGTCCGCCAGTCCGTTTTTGGCTTCGTCCGTCACATCCGGGCAATCGGTCAATGCTTTTTGTTTTGCCGCCACTTGCATAGCAAAGGCCATACATGTGGGGAAACCGCATTTTTTGCAATTTGTCCTGGGTAGTTGTTTGTAAATGTCAAGCGCAGTCAATGCCACAGCTTACCTCCCTATTCATTAAAATAATGACTCCATTGTCAATGCCGGATGTTCGTTCTCGGCCAGGTAGGTCATCAACGTCTCGATATCTTCCGCATCCTCTTCGGTGGCGATCTTCGCCATTAGGTCAGGTTCACCCATGTCCCGCAGTCTCGCTTCCAGGCGGTCCGCGATCTCCTCTTTCAAGTGTTTGGGCATCCAGACGATGCGCTTTTGCCCGCCGTCGGCGGAGATGAATTTCGGACTGCTGAGATAGAGCTTCCCGATTCCGATGAATCCGGGAGTTTGCGCTCCACCGCCCACCTGGCTCGCCAGAGTGGAGAATTTGACGCCGATGGGAGTCATGCCGAGGTGGTCTCGGTCCACAACCATCACGCCGTTTACCTCCGGCACCATGGTGACGATGCATTCGAAACATCCGCAGGAGGTCATTGGATCCTCCATCAGCGAATAGGCGTTGAAGACCTTTAGATAGCCGCTAGATTTTAATTCCACATAATTGTTGATGTTTTGCCATTGACCCTTGACCGGATCCAGACATAGGCCTTTGGCTACCGGCTCGTTGGGGCCGTGTTTATCGATTCTGTAAGACGCTTTGCAATCCAACCAGGTGTAGGCGCCGCACAAACCGAGACGCTGCGGGGTTACGATGCAGACGTGATTCGGCGCGTAGGATTGGCACAAGGTGCAAGAGTAGAATTCATCGACATCTTCATCGGTCATGCCGCCGATTTTGTCGTCCCGCTGGCGGTACACGTCGCGGGCGACCTGGATCAGTTCCGCCGTATGCTTTGATTCTGTGTAGAGTTTCACCTGCACCCGGTCCACGATTTTGGAGAAGTCGTCGTGGATTTTAGCGATGAGAATCTCGCCGAAGTCTTTTATTTTAAAGCCCTTCGAATGGGCCTCTTTGCTAATTCGCACCCAGATGATGGCCCGCTGCCCCATATGGAATATGCCGTTGGCACAGGAGATGTATTCGTGGATCCGGCGCTCCAGAACCGACTCGAAGTCCTCCTGGAATTCGCGGCCCGCCACCTCTACCATAATGGCCAGAGGGTAGGCTTCACCTTCGGTCATGTCGTCGATCTCCGGGCCGATGACCTCGATTTTGCCGTCTTCCACTTCATCTATGGGTTTCATGCGCAGGAGCTCGAAGCCGTCAGTGTATTTGCCGCCGAATTGCACATACATATCCTCTTTGCGCACCCGTTCGCCTTCGAATCCCGCTCCGAACGGGACCGGAATGGGGATCTTCTCCACTTTGATGGTCAATCCTCTCAGCTCGATGGCGCGATTGATGATCTCGTCCATCGCGATGCCGGAGATGACATGTTCGTATGTGCAAATACCGGTGGGTTTGATTTCCGGGATGGCGGAATCGGCAATCACCGGGAAACCGAAATTAATGGCTCCGGCCGCAGTGGCGTATTTTTCGTCGCTGATCAATTGACCGCCATCAACCTCAGGGTCTGTCCCCAATGCCATTACAAACGCGTACACTCGTTCTTTGTTGTAATCGAGGATTTTTCGCGCAGCCTTGTAATTGCCCGGCTCGATACCGCCGAAGGTCATGGCGGAGCGGGCGGCGAAATTGAGCGCGTGAACGGCGGAGGTGATCTCTTTGCCGTAGGGTACCAGGAACGTGTCCCAGTTCATCTCGATGCCGGCTTCGTGAAGTTGCTCGGCGATCGACACGCCGCCGGAGTTTCCCGCCATGAAGACCAGGATGTTACGTTCTTGTAAACCTCGTACCAGTTTTACCGCTTCCTCTTTATTGGGTGCGCAACCAGCGATGGCTGCGAATCCCGGCATGCGGCCGTCCACCAATTTGATCCCCTGCATCCGCAAGATATTGTCGCCGGTGAAACCGAGCCAGATATGTTCTGCGGGATCGGGGCCGGTGACATATTTGAGAGACTCGATGATTTCTTCGGCCAACAGCGCGGCCACGCCGGAATCCAGCGTGTCTCCCAGATAAGGCAGCCAGAGGTTTTGAGAAGGGATCGCTCCCAACAATTTTTTCGCCTCTCGCAAAGATTCTTCCAGGTCCCCCAATCGTTCGACTTTTTGCCCCAAAAACAGGAGCATAATCGGTAGGTAATAGGCGGTATTGGGATAGGCCACCGGATGGTCCTTACCTTTCAGATTGATGGCTTCATTCAACGCCGCTTCGGCCCGGGCCACCAGGCTATGGGCGCCGCGGATAGCTGCAGTTGCGATGATCTTGGACATGATCTCACTCCTTTTCTCTAAATCGGATGCCGATGGGTTCCAACAGGAGTTTTCTCCTGCAGGCGGGACACCGGTCCAGTATATCTTCGTTTATTGCTATTTTTTGTTCCACTTCGTTCATGAGGGGGACAGGCGCGAAAGGAACTCCGCACTGGACGCAGTGAACTTGCGGAATCTCGGTCTCCCATTTGGGGATGTCGAGGCCTTCGGAAGAGAGTTTCACCTCGATCGCCCCGGTTGGGCAGACATGTACGCACGCCAAACAGCCGCGGCACAATTGGTCGGCATTGCCCAACGGCGATACTACCCGCTTATGTATACCGCGCCCGGAGAAACCGATAACCGGTTCGCCCCAGGCGGCCCGGCACGCGGCGACGCACAAACCGCAAAGGATGCAATCGTTCGTTTCCCGTTCCGGTGAAATAAAACGTTGGGTATCGCAACCATATTCGGCGGCCAGACGTTGCAATACGTCTGATTTCGGCGCTCTGGTCGCCAGTAGCTCGATGATGAATTTGCGTTGCCTGCGGGTTTTGGGGGAATCAGTGAGGATAACGAGGTTTTCTTCCACAGGATAGATACATGCGGGCGCCATCCAATTGGCGGTTTTTCCCCGTTTCACAATGCTCATCTCACAGATGCACAACCGGCATGAGGCGCCGGGGGGCAATGCTTCGTGGTGGCAGAGGGTGGGGATGTCGATGTCGCATTCGTGCGCCGCTTCCAACACAGAGATCCCAAAAGGGACATACAGGGCGGCGCCGTTCATTGTGATACGGACACGGCTGGCCGCCCCTGTGGGATGACTGTCGATGCATTTGCCGCATAATGATGTATCTTGATCTTTTTTATTCACGCAGCATATCCTCAATCTAATGTCGCTATATATTTTTCAGTGTGTTGACGACGTTTATTGCTGGTATATTCTTCCACAGTGATGAATTTCACCGCTTTGGTGGGGCAGGCGGCGACGCACGCCGGCAGCTCGCCATCTTGCAAGCGGTGGAAACACAAATCGCATTTTAAAAGGTTTTTGCCGCTGGCCTCCTGCTTGATCACTCCAAACGGGCAGGCCAGGATACAGGCGCGGCAACCGATGCACCGCCGGTTATCCAATAGGATGGGAGCTCCTTCATGATCCCGCGTGATGGCGTTACTGGGACAAATAGCCATGCAGGGCGCGTCGTCGCAATGGCGGCAAAAAAACGGAACCGGCTGGTTTCCGATGTGATCGATAATGATGCGGGAAACCGGTTTTGTTTCCCCATATACCGCTTCGGTCAGTGAGTTGTAGTGTGAATGGGCCAGCGCGCATTGGAGTTTACATGTGTGGCAACCAAGACATTTCTCAATGTCCACAACAATAATTTTGTCGGCGGCCATTCTACTTACTCCCCTGAATCTCCATCGGCGGGACGCTCTGTGGGTACATCATTGGCTTCAGTTTCAGGGCGGCGCGCTTTTTATCGATGTGCGCCAACATCATATGCGCGGCCTTCACCGGGTCCGGCTGGAACGCCCATTTCCCGCCGACCTCAAATTCGATTTCATCGGTAAGGTAGGCCTTCAGATTGGGGCTGCCCATCATGGGGAGCGGGTGGCCGATCACGGTGTATACACCGGAGGCGACAAAGTAGAAACCGATGGAGACCGCTTTTTCGCTCATCCATTCGGGAGCTGCGCCCGCCACCGGTAGATGGCAGAGATCGTCGCCCAGACCGCCTTCCGCCAGGACCGCGGTCAGAGTGGTCAAAATACGGCTATTGTCCACGCACGAACCCAGGTGAATCACCGGCGGAATCCCCACCGCGGCGCATACCTCTTGCAAACCTTTGCCCGCGTATTCGAACGCGCTCTCGGGTTTGAGAAGGCCGTGTTTGGCGCAAGAGATGGCGTTGCAACCGGTGGTGACCACAAGTACGTCGTTTTTTATCAGTTCTTTGACCATTTGAATATGGCCTTTTTCATAGTCGATATTTGGATTGGAGCAGCCGATCACGCCTGCGGCGCCGCGCAGACGGCCGGAGATGATGGCGTCGTTCAGAGGCCGGTAGGTGGAGCGATAGGTTCCTCCAAGGAAGCGGAAGATCGATTCGGTGGAGAATCCGGCAACCAGGTCTTCCCGGTGCTCCGGGATGTGAGTTTTGGATGGTTGCCGGTTGGGGAAGTTATCGATGGCTTCGGTCAAAATTTGCCGGGCAATGGAGGTCGCCGCCTCTTCCTTGAATTCCATATGCGTGACCCCCGGCATCTTGCATTTTGGGGAGGTGGTGATCAGGCGGGTGTGGAAGCAGCCGCTGATTTTATCCAGTCCCGGCATGATGCATTGGACATCTACCACCATTGCGTCAACGGCTCCGGTCATGATTGCCAGCTCTTGTTGAAGAAAACTGCCGGCCAGCGGGATGCCGTGCCGCATCAAAATTTCGTTGGCGGTACAGCAGATGCCTGCCACATTAATACCGGCTGCGCCTTTCTCTTTTGCCAGGGCAATCATGTCCGGCGCCTGGGATACCACGGCGATGATGTCGGAGAGTGTGGGCTCGTGTCCATGCACCACCACATTCACCCAGTCTTTTTTCAACACGCCGAGATTGGCTTCGGCTCTCAGTGGTGTGGGGGAGCCGAACAACACATCGGACAATTCCGTGGCTACCAGCGAACCGCCCCAACCATCGGCGATGGCGGTGCGCATGCCGTGGCGAATAATGTTTTTGTAGTCCACATCCACCCCCATATGGGTACGGTGCATGGTTTCGACGATTTCCCGGTCGATGCTGCGGGGGGTGATGCCCAATGCGTCCCAGACCTTGCGGCGGTTTGGGGGCGCATAGGAGAGTATATCGATAGTGCCTTCGTATTTGCCGAATTCTTCCAGAGCTTTTTTCGCCACATCGCGCGCAATATCTTTGGTTGAGCGATTTTCAACGGCAATATTGTAATTGGTCGCCACCCGTTTTAACTTGCTTTCGTCTTTGATTTTATAGTCGCAGTTTTTGTCGCCGGCTGCCAATAACAAAGTATGGGCTACATCCCGCCCGTGGTCCGAATGAGCGGCGGCTCCGCCTGCAATCATGCGGGCGATATTACGGGCTGCGATGGTGTCTGCACTGGCGCCGCAAATCCCCTTGTCGGGTCCCTCGCCGAAGGGATCGATGCGGCAGGGTCCCATACTGCAATTGGTGCAGCACAATCCCAAACTTCCGAAGCCGCACTGCGGCTGCATGGATTTGTACCGATCCCAGACGGTATCGATGTTCTCCTGCTTCGCTTTCAGGGCCATTTCACGGGATGCGGGATCCGCAAATTTCAGATCATTCGCCATGGTTCCTCCAATTTTCTATAATTTCCTTCAATTGTTGTAGTGGTTTTCCATCGATATCCAGGGCGGAGCGTCCGTTGGTGTTTATTGCCCGGATTTCATCCGCGTCGTCGATAAAACCTGCGATTTTTATATCGTCTAATTGTTCGCTGATAAATTCTCTATCGGAGTTAGATCTCGTTTTGTTGCCGATGACCTCGATGTGGCGAATCCCCAGGTCGCTCGCCAGTCGGTTGATCCTCCGGGCGGTCTGGATACTGGCCTTGCTGGGTTCCACGATCACCGCCAGGCGATCCACTCCCATCGCCGTACCGCGGCCCAGGTGTTCGATCCCGGCTTCCATGTCCAGGAGCACTGTTTCGTCGCGAAGCAACACCATATGGGAGAGCAGGTGTTTCAAAAATGTATTGATGGGACATGCGCAACCGCTACCGCCTCTGGAAATGGTGCCCATTGCCATGAATTTTATGCCCCGGTGCTCAATGCAAAATCTATCGGGGATATCATCCACTCCAGGGTTCATCTTGAAAAAGGGCGCCGGCTGATTGGGCTTGGTGCCGGTGCGTTCGGCGATCAGTTCTTTGAAATGGGAGATAGGTAAAACCGGCGTGGATTCCGGTATACCAGCTATGCCCGCAAGGTTCATATCCGGATCCGCGTCCACCGCCAGGACAGAATGTCCGTAATCACGAAAAATCCGTGCCATCAGCGCGATGCAGGTTGATTTGCCAACACCGCCTTTACCGCTGACAGCTAGCTTCATGCTTCCAGTTTCCTTTTCAAGTTTCACTCCTCGGGGTTTCGCAGCCCCGATCTAACATTTCTTCTAATTTAGGGCCGTCGGAACAAAACCTCCGGCAACGTTCGATTCATGGGCGAGTACGTTCGAACTGTTTAGAACAGGTGACCTTTTGTTCAAAAAGACCTTTATATCAACTATATCAATATAGCCAGATTTAGTTATATTGTTCATGGACATATTGTAAACAAAATAAAAACGATTTGCAACATTTTTCCCTAATCTTTTTTAAAAAAAATTTTTTCCCCTGGAATTAAGGGTGCTTGAGGCCTTCGAAGGAATTTGTTAGATCGACCAGGCGATCATGCCTGCCAGTACGGCGATGTCTTCTGTCGGAAGAATTTGTTTGACGCTCTCGTTAAAGAGAATATTGCATTCGGGAGGAAACTCATCGTCCTCTTCCCAGAGGACAATCCCCACCCGAATCTTCGGCAGCGGCGCCACTGCGACGCCGATGGTCCCAAATTCGATGGTTTCGCTAGCTAGATGGTTGGTTGCCGGGAGTAGACGTCCTACTTCCGCGCCAAATTTCTTGAGTATCGGATCGATCGCCCGCTTCTTGAAAGCCGGGAAATAGATTTCACCGCCGGGCAATTCCTTGAACGACACCCATTTGTCGTTGCTGATGGATTCTACTCTTCCTTCGCAGTCCAGATAGTGAAGAAGCAAGACCTCGTGGTAATCCTTCAGCGCCATATCTCCGGACAGGACTGTGATGACTCGATTTTCAGTGTCGATATCCATGTCCTTCCCCAAAAAAAGCACTGTTTGCCGCCGGATTCCCTTCTCCCGCAACACATCCCACGCCAAATTCACCGCGATTTCA
>JAHELQ010000416.1 GCA_024644125.1 Candidatus Aminicenantota bacterium
AATGGAAAATACAACAAGTCTTATTATTCTTCCCCCGCCACTCTCGATGTGAACGGCGACGGCGTTCTGGATGTGATATACGCCAACTATTGGGTCATGGCGTTGGACGGAGCGACGGGTAATTCTATCTGGGCTTGCTATTCCGGTACGGATATGTCGAATCCCACCGATAATTCCCGCTACAACGGCGTGCATACGTCGGTTGTCGTCTCCGATATCAACAACGACGGGCAGGAGGAGATTGTTGTGGGGCAAGCCAATGGATGGTTGGCCGCTTATAACAAAAATGGGTATTTTCTTTCCGGTTTTCCGCTTCAACCGGCTGGCCGGGCCGACCGCATCCAGAGTCTCAGCGTGTTCGACCTGGACAACAATGGCGATATGGAGATCATCATCGGTTGGGCCAAAGCCTACAATCTGAACACCTGCGTAATCGAACACAACGGTGCAATCCGCGCCGGTTGGCCTCAATACCAGCCGAATGAAAATGCCAACGCCCTGGGTATTTTCAACAGTAATATCGCTGTCGGCGATTTGACCGGCAACGGCTACGGAGAAATTATCTCTCCATCCGACACCAACAAAATCTGCGCCTATTATCGCGACGGTTCAACTCTCCCTGCCAGCGATGTGTTTGATATCGGCGATCATTGGGGAGGAGTTCCCTGCTATATTTCCTACGCTGACGAGCTGGTGGGCTGGAGCCCGCCGGAGGATGAACACGATATCTATTTGAATACCGATCAGCCCGCGGTGATAGCCGATGTGAACAACGACGGGACCAACGAAGTGGTGATCGTGGTGCAGGGATTTTCCCGCAATGTGGTGCCCGGCACCATCGATCATGTCAGCAAGTACCTGTCCCCCATGATTTTCAACATCGACCGCACCCGGTTCAATACCGACGGCTACAATTGGGAAGCCGCGCCTCAGACCGACGGACCTCTGAGCAATGATATAGACGAAATTGTCATCAAGACCTCCAATCCGGTTGTGGTGGATCTGGACGGCGACGGCAAGAAGGAAATTTTGACCTCTTCTTACGATGGGAAAGTTCATGCCTTTTGGCTGGATAAGACCCAGCACCATAGCTGGCCTTTCTCCGTATACAGCTCCACCGAGGGAACCATCCGTTTCGCCTCCGAGCCGTCGGTGGCGGATCTGGACGGCGACGGGACGATGGAAGTGTTGTTCGCCACCTGGCCCGAATATGACTCGTACAAGAGCGGGCATCTTTACATCTTGAATTACCGCGGTGAGCAATTGTACAAGATCGCGTTGCCGTATGGCAACAGTGCGTTTACCCCAGCGGTCCCCAATGTCTCCAAAGCGAATTTCGACGGCGGCCTGGCTGCTCCCACCATTGCGGATATCGACAACGACGGCCAACCGGAAATTTTAGTCGGTATGGCGTTTGCCGGCGTCGTAGTGTATGATTTGCCGGGTGTTGTCATGGGCGCCGCGCCCTGGCCCACCGGGCGGCACGATTATGCCCGTACCGCGTGGGATGGCTTCGGTTCTTTTGAATTGACCTATCCCGATGGCGGCGAAGCTGTCGATGGAGGCTTCGTCGTCAATATCACCTGGAAATCGATCGGCATCTCCGGCAATGTGAAGTTGGAGTATTCCTTGAACAACGGTTCGTCGTGGACGACTATTATCGCTTCCACCACAAATGACGGATCATATGCCTGGGAAGCCCCGGAAACCGTGGCCTCCACTTGTTTGATCCGGGTGGGGGATACCAATGGGACCATCACCGACGCGAGCGACGCGGTGTTTGCGATTCAATACGATCCCGCAGCCGCAGATGATTTTGCTCACGCCGTGATTCAGACCTCGGACGGAGGTTTTCTGGTGGACGGCGGTACTGAATTGGATGAAGGATGGAGTATTTCCCCCACCACGGACGGCGGTTTTGTCATAGCTGGAATTTCCGAATCCTTCACCAATGGAGAAAAGGATTTTTTGGTGTTCAGGCTCGATTCCGCCGGCACCAAGGTATGGCGCAAAAATTACGGTGGTGCCTTGCTGGACGAGGCCTACGCGGTGAAGCAAACAATCGATGGGGGCTTCGCTGTGTTCGGTTCTTCCACCTCCTTTACCAATGGCGGTAAGGATTTTCTGATTTACAAAGCCGACGCCAATGGGGAGAAGCTCTGGCGTTACAATTACGGCGGTCCTCTGGACGATGAAGGCTTCACTCTCATCGAAACGGCCGTCGGCGGGCTTGTTGTATTTGGGCAATCCACGTCGTTCACCTATGGGGGTACAGACTTGCTGGCGTTTAAATTGAGCCTTTTGGGCGCCAAACAAGGGCGGAAAAATTTCGGCAGCGCAGGCGACGAGTTCGCCCATGGTCACCAGGGGATTATCGTAACCGCGGACGGAGGTTATATGATGGCCGGTTCCACCGATACCGACACCGCTGGAGGCGCGGATCTTATTGTTTACAAAGTGACGAAAAAAGGCGTGTTCGAGTGGAGTAAAACCTTCGGCGGCGCTGTAAACGACTATGGCGGAATTCTACTTGCCACCTCCGACGGCGGCTTCCTGTTGGGCGGATATACCGATTCGTTCACAAACGGCGGAAACGATTTCCTGGTTTACAAATTGAATTCATCTGCCAACAAACAATGGCGGCAAAATTACGGCGGCGTCGGAGACGACGTCCTGCATAGCGTCATCCAGACCTCCGACGGCGGTTACCTATTGGTGGGTGAAACCCTGTCCTATGTCAGCTCCCCCGGTTACCCGGATATGTTAATTTATAAAACAGATAGCGCCGGAACCATCCAATGGTCCAAAAATTTATGATATAATCTAAGCTTGAAAATAAATTCCCGGGGACCGGGGCAAACGGCCCCGGGATTTTTTTTTACAAGAGAATTTTTGCTATTTAGCCTTCGAGGGACGTGACATGGCGGTTTTTTTTGTTATAGTGATGTTGACCAATATCTTATTTTCCCTGGCCGCGGCCTCGGTGATGTGCCGTTTCAATCGATCTTCCCATCTTGCGAAGGTTGAAATCTTTTTGTATTCAGCAGTGGCAGGTCCGGTTCTGGCAACCCTTTTTTTATACTATCTATTGATAATCATCCCCCGGCGTTCAGATCTATTTTACTTCTCCGCGGTGGTAACGGTCTTTCTTCTGGCGGCCGTGGCCGGGAGGTCGTCGTTTCGCTACATGGCGCAGGGAATTCGAGAGTGGTTCCGCTCCGGTACCTCGAGCTTAGTGTTCTGGTTCCTGATATTTTTATTGGTGGGTGGTTTTTTGTGGATGTATGGGAACCACACGTTACATACGCCCCTTGAAGGTCATGATGTGTTGCAGTACGCAGTGATGGGCAAGATCTATTACCAGGAGAAGGCCATTGAATTCGATGGGTACCGGCCGTATGAGAAAACCGGTTTTTACAGCCGGTCCAGTCACGCGCCGTCTTTTCCCTTGCTGGCCACCTGGGAGCGTCTGGTCAACGGTTTAGCCGGGAAATCGCAGGATCTATACTTCAAGAGCGTCGGTGCTTATTTTGGATTGTGCATCCTTCTCTCATTCGTGTACCATCTGGCGCGACGAAGCCGTTTGCTGGCGCTAGCCGGTCTTCTGGCCCTCTTTTCCGGATTGGGTTTCTTCCTCACTCTGATCACGTTTCATCTCGATTCCTACAGGATGTTTTTTTTGTTGGTGTCGTGGGTGTTATTGGCCAGGAGCCTCATGAGGGAAGACCGGTATCTGGTGGTTTTGATGGCGATGTTCTCGGGATTCGCCGCGTTTGCCCATTCTGTAGGGGCGATGGTCGCAGGCTTGAATGTGCTTGCGCTCGTGATGTTTTACGATGGAAACTGGCGGGAGAAGCTCTCGATCGGAGTTTTTGCCGCGGCGATCGTAATGATGTGCGGCGGAGTGCATTATGTGATCGATACCTTCTGGGGAACCGGATGGATATTGTTGAGTCATTAGGGGGGAGCCGGTGAAAACGGACGCGATGTTGAAAAATAAATATTTCCTGACCGGCATGGGATTGGTATTCCTGTTCTTGACGTTGGTTTTCGTCGCGGCGGTGTATCATTATATCGATATGGAGATCTATTCCCATATCCACACAACCCCCAAAAAATACCTCAGGGAGATCGATACCTTCCCTAAAGAGTGGCTGAATGGCTATATGGGAACGTTTTTCCGGTTCAAGTACTTCGGCAACCTGATCTGGTTGACGGTTCCATTGGTGGGTTTGTATTTCCTCGTCGCCCGGAAGCCCCGGCGTTGGCAGATGGCGTTGTTGTTTGTTACGGTCGCTGTAGCAGTGATCGTAGGAATCAAAGGCTTCAAGAATTACCGCTACCAGTTGACCATGATTCCATTCCTGTTATCTATACTCATGATGACAGGTTGGGAATTGAGCCGGGAGTGTTCACGTTTGTTCAAGGGGATTCTTCTCTCGTTGGCAGCGCTTTTCTCACTGTTCAACATCTATAATTATTACAATCAGTTCAGTTTTTTTTGGAATTATAAAGTGACGGCCGGAGAGGACCGTTATCCCCACCAGATCATGCGGATTCTAGGAGAAAATGATGCCCGCACTCCGGAAGAAAAAGTGATGGTGTGCATGCAGCCATTGTATTATTATCACTTTGATTCCAGGGCCTTCTATTATAGCGATCCTGCAGTGTCGATGATTTTTGACCCGGCCGGGGACAGGTACCGGTTGTGGGATTTGTTGCGACGCCAATTGAAGATCAAATATATTTTTTATGATTACCGGATCATGGCGTTGCTGAAGGACCGGATATTCGGGGAATTGGTCGATGTGGAGGGGGATGTTTTATCTGAAAAACGTTACCGGCTGTGCCGTTTGCGCGATCGTCCGTTCACAGAGGAAATACCCGATAGAGCTATTCGCAGCTTCAATCTCTGGAACCACCGCTCGGAGTCGCCGACAATGGCTTCTCCCCGGCTACAAGTTTTCGAGGCAACCGGGGAATTCAGTCTGGACTATCACCGGCATCGAGAGAAGAATATTCTTACTGTAAAAAATTCCGTTCCGGCGGCGGACGGCCGGAGGGAAGTCCGGCTAGGGTACCGTCTGGATCTCGCGGATATACGTA
>JAHELQ010000417.1 GCA_024644125.1 Candidatus Aminicenantota bacterium
GAAATTAAAGATAGACGAATCGGCGATACGCCGCAACGCCGCCCAACAAGAACGGATTCTCAATGCTATTATCGAACGATTCCCGGGCAGGCTTGTCCTTTACTCGGTATGCTCGTTCACTGCCCCGGAATCCGATGGTGTCATGGATGCCATGATGCGAACCCAAGCGATCGAGCTCCTCGATATCGACGGCTTCCTCCAGCGCTACAAGTTCGCTTTCCGGCGGGGCAGGTACGGATATTATTTGCTGCCCACGCCGTCTCTCAACAACGATCTATTCTATATCAGTCTATTCAGAACCAAACGATGACGCTCTAATGGTGATGATGCGAGCACGCATCCTGCGGAGCCAATTCCTGAAGTTTCCCCTCGGCGGCGGCGGCGATGATTTCTTCCGCGGTGAGATACTGCTCCAATGGACGGAACACGCGAATATCCATATTTTTGAGATTCTCGAGAGCACGGAGCCCCATGCCGTTGCACACAACGATGTCCACCTGCATATCTTTCAACAAGTTAACCGGCATGCATTGCCCGTGGGCTTCATGGTCATTGGAATTGTCCACCACCCGCACATCTTCGCTCGAATCGTCATACACCAAAAAATAGGGCGCGCTGCCGAAGTGGCCCGACAACTTTGATTGAATATCATTATCTTCTACTACCGGAATACATATCTTCATATTTTTCTCCTTTTAATCAATATCGTTTTGCGACCAACGGCGGCCGCAACCGCCGCGAAAACCGGGACGGCCCGGTTCCTTTTCCGCAGGTTGAATATCGGTCCCATCGCAGGAAGGGCAGGTTTCCGGATTTCCGGTCTCCCGGGACATCGCCCAGAGATACTTACATTGGCAACACATGAAAAGCCGCTCTTTCATCTCCACAGAACCTCCTTCGATCACGATCGCTTTCCCGTTCACCAGACAATCGGCGATTTTGCGGTGCGCGCTGGTGATAATATTCCCAAACGTCTGCCTCGAAATGTTCATGGATTTCGCCGCAGCCTCCTGGTATAAACCATCGAGATCCCGCAAACGAATCGCTTCCAGTTCATCCAGGGACAATGCCACCGGCTCCAATTCCGACATAGGTATAGACGCCGGTTTGAAGTAAACCTCCCCGGGATTGTGGCACACACGCCGGCATTTCTTAGGCCGCGGCATAGTGCTGTACTCCAGGAATCGCAGGGTTATGAAGCGGGCAAAAAACAAATTCAATTTCTGGCATATGCCAATTATAAACAATCAAACGTATATTGTCAAGTTTGAACACCAACACAAGAGGAAGGAAAAACTCATGTCAAATCAAATTCCCAGATTGCGCCCCATTACATTGACCAGATATTTGAATAAAACCACCACAACCGTTTTGAAGCCAAAATAAAAAATTCCGATCATCATACTCTTCTTGAAGCTCAGCCGGGCGAACACCGCCACGCCGGCGGCCACCACGACAATGTACCAGACGGTAAACACATTCAATTGCATGAGGGCCAGATAAGCGAGGCTCTTGACCTCCAGTCCGCCGAAATAGCCAGCCAGGCCTGCGAATTTAGTGATATTCGTATCCATAACCACAGACAAAGCCATCACTACATTCGGAACCGCCGTGTCGATCAACGACGCGTTTACCACCAGAGCGAAAAAATTCCCATACTCGCCTTTTACCCCCGCGGCCCCATAAAACAGGTAGACCATAAAGGCGCCGATAGATAGGCTGATAAAAACCGCGAACATTGCCGCTAAAGCGACAAATGTAAAATTTATGGGAATCTGCGTACCGCCGTCGCCGGTCATCCGGGACGCCCGCGCCATCGCCTCGGGCAACGAGAGATAACTGAGCAGGACAACGGATAAAAAAACAGCGACAATCGCCGCCCGGTATTCCCTGATCTCCATAAGGCGGGCCAACGTAACTCCGGGCTTACTAAAAATATCTTTTAAATCAACAAAATATTCCAAAAGTTCCTTCATATCACTATCTCCAGAATTTCAGCGTACGCCGCGAATCGCGAGCATCACTATTTCAAAATAATTATAATACTTTTTACAAGAAATATTAACTAAACGTCTAAAAAACTCCATAAAATTGTGAAAAGGGTCGAAATTATCACGGCATCCCCCCATTAAAAAACATAATCACCCCTCAAACGGAAAAAACTCTTTTAAAAAGCCTGAAAATATTATATAATTAGGTATGCGATTTTATGCTGACATAGGATTTACTGAAGATTCGAACGTCAACGTCCGTGTATTTACTGCAGGCAATAGAATCGGCGGTTTTTCCGCCGGTATTCAAAATAAACGTTTTTTGCTGAGGCTTAAAGGGAATGGGAAATAGCGTGAAACGAACTAATATGGATGTTTTCTATGACTCAGCAAGGGGGATTTTTTTATGAGTGTAAAAGACAACTACGAAAAGCTCATGGATAGAGTTGATAAAGCCTGTCAGAGAGTAAACAGAAATACTTCCGACATTCAGATCCTGGGAGTCTGCAAAGGGCAACCGGTTGACAAGATCAAAGAAGCCTACGATTGCGGAATAAAAATCATGGGTGAAAATAAAACCCAGGAGGCCGACCTCCACCAGGAAGCTCTAAAGGACACTGATATCAAATGGCACTTCATCGGGAAATTGCAAAAAAACAAGATTAACAGAATTCTTAAAAGCTTCGATTTTATCCAATCGGTGGACGGAGTAAAATCATTGGAACATATCCATAAACGGGTCGCAGAAGAGACTGAAATTTTCATCGAGATCAATATCGGCGAGGAGAAAAACAAATCCGGTTTCACCGTAGATGGACTCAAAAAAGCGTTGAACTATATCACCAATCTCAATCGGGTAAAAATCACCGGTATGATGGCTATCCCGCCATTAGAAGACGATATCGAGAATGTGCGGGCATATTTCGCCGGAATACGGGAATTGCAGGAAGAAATTAACGGCATGAAGCTACCGAATTTCGACATTCGCCACCTCTCCATGGGCATGAGCCATGATTTCGAGATCGCCATCGAAGAGGGCGCCACAATGATCCGGATCGGAACCGCGCTATTTGGGAGAAGACTTTTGTGATTCTGGGACATTTCCTCAAGGCTCTTGCCCAGATAGTGCATTTGGCCATTCAACTTTACATCGTTATAGTATTGGTCCGCTCCGTTCTATCCTGGGTGGGAGGGATTCCGCCCAACACATTGACCTTTATTTTAAGGCGATTGACAGACCCGGTATTCCGGTTGGTTCACCGTTATCTCCCTTTCGCCATTGTCGGCAATATCGATATCTCCCCCATCATTATCCTGATGGGGCTTTACCTTATCGACAATTTCCTGACCGGAGTTCTGATGAGTTACGCAAATAACATTCTAATAGGGGGATGAATGAAGATCAAACTCACTCCACAAGAGATTATTGAACAAGAATTTTCAGTGAAAATTAAAGGTTTTGATAAAGAAGAGGTTAAAAACTTCTTGATCCAGGTGGCGGAAATACTGGAAAACCAGATACAGGAAAAAGAGAGTTACAGAAAAGAGATCGACCGGCTGAAAGAAACAATGGCCAAGCTGGAAAAACGTGAGGAAATCCTCAGGGACACCCTCGTATCCGCCCAGAAATTTTCGAATGAGATCAAAAGCAATGCCCAAAAAGAGGCTGAATTGATCATCAAGGAGGGGGAAGTCAAATCCGAGGAAATCATCGGAGGAGCGATTTCCCGGCGCAAAGATCTCAAAGAAGAAATACGCAATCTTAAATTCAAACGCAGGGAAATCGAAACCGACCTGGTAAATATGTTAAACTCCCTCAAAGAGCTGATCGAATCGTACCGCAGGGACGACGAAGAATTCGATAAGGTCGAATATATCGGCAAATGAGACGATACCTTCTGCTAAGCAAGCGTATCCTGAGTCGGAAGTAACACAACAATGGAGGAAATTATGACTGATGCAAATCAAAAAGCTTCGGCAATAAAAAATGCGGTCTCGCAAATTGAAAAACAATTCGGCAAAGGCGCCATCATGAAATTGGGCGGGCAATCGGCTGTCAGCATCCCCGCCATCTCAACCGGATGCCTTTCACTCGATATAATCACCGGCATCGGCGGATTCCCTAGAGGCCGGGTCATTGAAATCTACGGTCCGGAAGCTTCGGGAAAAACAACCATCGCCCTGCAAGCCATCGCAGAAGCGCAAAAAGCCGGAGGTCAGGCCGCGTTCATCGACGCGGAGCATGCGCTCGACCCCACGTACGCACAAAATCTCGGAGTCAACATCGATGAGCTCTACCTCGCGCAGCCGGATTTCGGAGAGCAAGCCCTGGAAATTGCGGAAATTCTCGTCCGCTCCGGCGGTGTGGATATCATCGTCATCGACAGTGTGGCGGCCCTGGTACCCAAAGCTGAACTGGAAGGCGACATGGGAGACAGTCACATGGGATTACAAGCCCGCTTGATGAGTCAGGCGCTGCGAAAATTGACAGCCATTGTATCCCGCTCCAAAACCACTTTTATTTTCCTCAACCAGATGCGTGAAAAGATCGGCATGTTCGTCGGCAATCCGGAAACAACCACCGGCGGCCGCGCATTGAAATTCTACAGTTCCATGCGCCTGGAAGTCCGCAAGATTTTGACTCTTAAAAACGGGACCGATATTGTCGGAGGGCGCACCCGGATGAAAATCGTGAAAAACAAAATGGCTCCTCCATTCAAAGATACAGAAGTGGATCTCCTCTTTGGCAAAGGCCTCTCAAAAGAGGGCGATATCATCGATCTAGCGGTAAAACACGACATAATCTCCAAAACAGGCTCCTGGTATTCCTATGGGGATGAAAAACTGGGCCAGGGGAAAGAGACGGTACGGCAATTACTGGAAGAAAAACCGGAATTGTACGAAGAATTGAAAAAAAAAATCCTGGAACGCGAGGGATTGATCGTCAAAGAAGCCCTCAAAGAAAAGAGTAAAAAGGCTTGAGAAACTTTACCGCTTCGATTTTTTACATTGCGATCCTGGTCATCATCCATTTTTTTCATGGCCAGGTACGTAATGCGGTGATCTCTATATCCGGCGAACAGTTCGCGCTATATGCCGTTTACGGACTGTTCC